>JBJTNX010000175.1:0-7449 GCA_046074325.1 Sphingomonadales bacterium | reverse complement strand
TTAAAGGATTTGGACATTTCTTATTTGCACGTCTTTACTTATTCGGAGCGCGCCAATACCGGCGCTCCAAAATTAGGTATAAAAGTTCCGATGGAAACCCGAAGAGAACGCAGTAAAATACTTCACTTGCTATCGGACCGCAAAAAACAAGCCTTTTATCATACGCAAATAGGCAAAGAAAAGACCGTTTTGTTCGAACAAGAAGAAAACGAAGGCATGTTGTATGGTTTTACCGAAAATTACGTCAAAGTCAAAACGCCGTTCAATGCGCAATTGGTGAATCAAATTTGCACTGTTCAACTTACAGAAATAGACCGTGATGGCCTCATGAAATGCAACATTCTTACTAACTTTGCATCCTAATTCGGTTCAGCTCATGAAAACTACCTATATCACGCGCCGCGAAACCTTTAATGCAGCTCACAAACTCTGGAGACCAGAGTGGTCTGACGAAAAAAACTGGGAGGTTTTTGGCAAGTGCTCCAATCAAAACTGGCATGGTCACAATTTTGAGCTTTGGGTGACAGTCAAAGGTATACCTCACCCGGACACCGGTTTTGTAATGAATCTTAAATTGCTCAGCCAATTGGTCAAGATACATATTATAGAGGTACTCGATCACAAAAACCTCAATCTCGACGTTCCGTTTTTAGCTGGTAAAATGGCCTCTACAGAAATCATGGCCATCGCCATCTGGGACATCCTCGCACCACTTGTTTTGGAAAATGGCGGCGAACTCGCCAAAATCAAATTGGTCGAAACCGAAAATAACTTTGTCGAATATTACGGCGGCAAAGAACCTTTTTAAACGGCGCACGTAAGTACTTCAAACCAAAAAGCATTGGAAAATTCAAATTTGCAAGCTCTTTACGCTAAAGTTCTTCACGAAATTGGCGAAGACCCCAACCGCGAAGGCTTACTCAAAACCCCTGAGCGCGTGGCTAAAGCCATGCAGTTTTTAACAAACGGGTATCAACTCAATCCTGATCAAATCATTGAGTCGGCCATTTTTCACGAAGATTACTCCGAAATGGTGATTGTCAAGGATATTGAGGTTTACTCAATGTGTGAACACCATATGTTGCCATTCTTCGGCAAAGCACACGTCGCATACATTCCCGATGGCAAAATTGTTGGCCTCAGCAAAATCCCAAGAGTGGTAGATGCGTTTTCCAGAAGGTTGCAAGTACAAGAACGACTTACCCTTGAAATCCGAGATGCCATACAGCGTACCCTTGCACCCAAAGGGGTAGCGGTTGTAATTGAGTGTGCACACATGTGCATGCAAATGCGCGGCGTTCAAAAGCAAAACTCAGTAACCACCACCAGCGCCTTTACGGGACTTTTTATGACCAACGACGCAACAAGAAGAGAATTTATTAATTTAGTACAAGCTAAAATTCATTAACCATGGAAGATTTCAATCACACCAACAGTGGCTCCGTGAGCCAAGACTACGCCCGCGACTTTATCAAAAGCGTATACAACTACATGTTTGCAGCCCTCACCATTTCAGGCGTTATTTCGTATTTCATCGGAACTAACCCTGCCTTGCTGGCCTCGCTTTTCATGACGGCAAGTGGCGGTGTATCCATCTTTTTTTATGTGATATTATTCTCCCCTATCCTGATTTCATTTGCCATGGCTGGCGGTTTCAATAAGTTCTCCTTCGGCACCCTAATGGCGCTCTTTGTAATTTACGCCGTTTTATTAGGCATGAGCTTATCAGTACTATTCATGGCTTACTCGACGGGCACATTAGCGACCACGTTTCTCATGACTGCTGGTTCTTTCGGCTTTATGGCTTTCCTCGGTTACACCACCAAAACAGATCTTACCAAATTCGGTAGCTTGCTTTACATGTTGCTTTTTGGCGTCATCATTTCAAGTTTGGTCAACATGTTTTTAGGAAGTAGCGGTTTTGACTACATCATTTCCTTGGTCTCCGTTTTCATTTTTACCGGTTTAGTGGCATACGAAATGCAAATGATCAAGAACATGGCTTACCAAGCCGAAATGGACGGCACTTTGCGTCAGAAATTGGCCTTATTCGCTGGTTTTCAATTGTATCTGACTTTTGTGAATTTATTCTTGTCTTTATTGCGTTTATTAGGCAACAGAGATTAAAAGAATTGCTATTTTTGGGACTCAAATTTAAACGCTATGTCAGATAATTTCTTCGAAGGATCAACTGCTGCAATCGGAACCATCATTACGATTGCGCTTCTTAGCATTGTTGTGTCTATCCTCATTTGGGGTTAAGCCCTAAGCCGCTCCTATGCCGTTTAACACCTTATTTTCTTGGTGGATTGGTCGGCGTATGGATCGCATCAACGACTACCGCCATGATGCGCTCGCCAATCAGGCGCGCACCCTCGAGTTTCTATTAGTAGAAGGCGCTCAAACATTTTATGGTAAACGCCATAACTTTGTCGAGCTTTCCACCTACTCAGATTTTAAAACTCAGGTTCCTCTTGCTGATTACGGTAGCCTGAAACCATATATTGATCGTGCCATTGACGGCGAAACCGATTTGCTTTGGCCTGGCGTCACCAAATGGTTCGCAAAATCTTCTGGAACCACCGCCGACCGCATCAAAATTCTGCCCATCACAGAAAGCGCCTTATTAGAAAACCACTACGCTGGCGGAAAAGACCTTCTGGCGCAGTACTATCACAATTTTGAAGGTCGCAAGCTCTACAACGCAAAGCATCTCATTGTTGGCGGCACAGGTAAAATCGAACAACAAAGCCACGGTGTTTTTATCGGCGATTTATCGGCTATCATCATCAACAATCTCCCGATTTGGACAGAACTGCGCCGTACACCCAAAAAAGAAATTGCCCTTCTGGAGAATTGGGAAGAAAAACTGGACCGCATGGCGGCATCGGTACTTGACGAAAACATTTGCATCATTGCCGGCGTTCCGAGTTGGACCTTATTGCTACTGCAAAAAGTACTTGAAAAAAGTCAAAAACAAAGCATTGCTGAGGTTTGGCCCAACTTAGAGCTCTACATTCATGGAGGGATGTCTTTTGGTCCCTATCAAAAAGCCTTTGCGCAAATTATCGGCAAACCCGATATGAATTACGTTGAAAACTACAACGCCTCTGAGGGGTATTTTGGCCTGCAAGACCAAACCGACAGCAAAGATTTACTCCTATTGACCAACTCCGAGGTTTTTTATGAGTTTATCCCAATGGATGCTTTCGAAGGCCTGGACTCCAAAACAGTGCTCTCTTTGGAAGAAATCGAACCAAATACCGATTACGCTTTGGTCATTTCAACCTCTGCTGGTCTTTGGCGTTATATCATCGGCGATACCGTGCGTTTTACCCAAACCCAACCGTATCGTTTTGTGGTCAGCGGTAGAACCGCGCACTTTATCAATGCATTTGGAGAAAAATTAATCATTGAACATGCCGATACCGCCCTGAGTAGAACGTGTGCCATACACCAAGTTCAAATTCGAGAATACACAGCCGCCCCAGATTTTGGCCACGATGCGCAAGTTGGCGCACATCATTGGTTGATCGAATTTGAAACAACACCTTCAGACTTAAAGGCTTTTTCCCTTACCCTTGACAACGAACTCAAACGCGTCAATGCCGACTACGATGCCAAACGCAAAGGCAATATAAATATCGGCGCGCCGTTAATTACCATAGTTGCCGACGGCACTTTTCACCGTTGGCTCAAGCAAAAAGGAAAACTCGGAGGTCAGCACAAAGTACCGCGTTTACAAAACAACAATAAGCTGCTTCTAGAAATATTAGCCCACCAATGAGAAGTTTAGCACTCGTATTATTGCTTTTTTTTCATGGCTCCATTTTGGGACAAACCTGGATTTTAGAAAAAGAACTGCCGTTGATAGACAGCAATTATTTCTGGACAAGCGACGAATGGGGTCAACTTTATCAATGGAAAAACAACACCATCTGGCTCCAACAAAATTTAAATGCCAGGCCTTTTCAAGAGACATATAAAACACTCGGAGAAATTACTGCTATTCAGCCTATCAACGGTTTGCGGGCCCTTGTTTTCTCCGAAGGACAACAGTTGTTGGGCATCGTCAATAATACGCTACAACTAAACGAAGAATTATTGGCTTTATACGATTTTAATTTTTCGAATGTGAGTCAGGTGTCAGTCAGCATGAGGCCCGACTTTATTTGGCTTTTTGACCAATACCGAGAGCGCTTGGTCTTGTTTCAGATCAATACAGCACAAGTCGTTCAGGTTGTGGACAATTGTTTTGGCGGACTCAATGAGGCAAAGATTATCGAGTTCTTTGAATACCAACAAAATTTAATTTGTTTACTCAGTGATGGCCGCTATTTTAAATTTGACCGGAACCTTACCTTGGTTCAGCAATTCAATTTACTTGATCGCACGCCACTTTTCGGCTTTCAACAAGAAATTTGGATACAAAACGAACAACAAATAGCGAAATTGTTGCCGCTTCCAAATGAACGACCAATAGAACTCCCTCTTAGCGACTACGAACAGCTTCAAGTTTTACAAGACCGCTTTTATTTTCAGCAAGGTAAAAAAATCAAGGTATACCGCTTGAAAATGTAGGCTGTTTCTTTTGAGGTTTCGAGGTAATTATCGTATTTTAGCCTTCTAAATTTAAAGGTTATGCACGTCGCTATTGCAGGAAATATTGGTTCGGGAAAAACTACTTTAACGAACTTACTTTCAAAACATTACAATTGGGATACCCATTTCGAAGACGTCGATCAAAACCCTTACCTCAACGACTTCTACCACGACATGCAGCGTTGGTCTTTTAATTTGCAAATCTACTACCTCAACAGTCGTTTTACGCAAATTCAAGAGATCAAGGAGTCAACCCATACGGTCATCCAAGACCGCACCATTTACGAAGACGCCTTTATTTTTGCGCCCAACTTACATTCCATGGGCCTCATGACCACCCGTGACTTTGAAAACTATTTTTCGTTGTTCAACCTCATGGATTCTTTTGTATCGGCTCCTGACCTTCTCATTTACCTTAGAGCGAGCGTTCCGACTTTGGTTTCTCAAATTCAACAGCGCGGCCGAGACTACGAAGAAAGCATTCGTTTAGATTACCTCAAACGTCTCAACGAACGCTACGAGGCCTGGATTTCCACCTACGACAAAGGCAAATTGCTCATTATAGACGTAGACAACAACCGCTTTCCTGAAAATCAAGAAGATCTTGGCAAAATCATCAATGCCATTGACGCCGAAATCAACGGATTATTTTAACATGATTATCGTTACCGGAGCCGCAGGCTTTATCGCAAGCTACCTAGCTGAGAGGCTGAATGCAGCAGGCCATACCAATCTCATTCTCGTTGATGACTTCACGGTAGAAAGCAAAAAAAACAACTGGATTCACCTACAATTTGAACAATGCCTTGACCGCGAGGCATTTTTACCTTGGTTTGCCGAGAACAGTAAATTTGTCGACTTTGTATTTCATTTAGGCGCGCGCACAGACACCACCGAGAAAAGCCAAGCCATTCTCGATCATTTGAATTTGGCCTATAGCAAAACCATCTGGGAAATCTGCGCAGCTGCCCAAATTCCACTGGTCTATGCAAGCAGTGCCGCCACCTATGGCCTCGGAGAATTCGGCTACAAAGACGATCACGACCTGAGCAGCCAATTGCAACCACTCAACCTTTACGGGAAATCAAAAAACGATTTCGACATTTGGGCTTTGGCGCAAACAAGCGCGCCGCCGCATTGGTACGGGCTCAAGTTCTTTAATGTTTACGGGCCTAAAGAATACCATAAAGGCCGCATGGCCAGCGTGGTTCTACACACCTACAAACAAATCAAAGAAAAAGGTTCCATGCAACTTTTTCGTTCGCACAATCCCAATTACAAAGATGGCGAACAACTCCGTGATTTTGTCTATGTCAAAGATGTTGCTAAAGTTTGCCAGTTTTTGCAAACACAACTACCTCAGAGCGGCATTTACAACTTGGGCTCTGGAAAAGCTCGCACGTTCTATGACCTCGCACGCCTGACCTTCGAAGCCTTAGATTTGGCCCCTAATATCTCCTTCATTGACACACCCATAGACATCCGAGACAAATACCAATATTTCACACAAGCAGATATGTCCAAACTATTGGCAGCAGGATACAAGGGCGGTTTTCACACTTTGGAGGAAGGCGTGAACAACTATGTCAAGGAACACCTCATTAAAGAATTTTAATTCAAAAAATAAATTTGAATGCATAAAAAAAGCCCCGCAGTTGCGGGGCTTTTTAATTTGAGAAGAAGTTTACGCTTATTCGCTAACGACTTCGAATTTGAATGTTTGCTTTACACCTTTGTAAAGATTGGCTTCTGCCTCGAAAGAACCTAACTCGCGGATAGGCTCATCTTTGATTTTCAAAGATTTACGATCGATTTCAAAACCTGCTCCACGAAGCGCTTCGGCAAGTTGCACGGTGTTCACAGATCCAAAGATTTTACCGTTCTCACCCGCTTTGGTAGCGATGCTAACAGATACGTCGGCCAATTTAGCAGCAATTGCTTGTGCTTCAGCTAACATTTTTGATTCTTTATGTGATTTTTGGCGCATCACTTCTTCGTGCGCTTTTTTGGCGCTAGCGGTAGCCAAAATGGCATAGCCTTGTGGAATAAGGAAATTGCGTCCGTATCCTGGCTTTACAGTTACGACCTCATTGGCGTAACCAAGTTTATCTACATTTTTCTTTAGAATGACTTCCATGATTTCTCAGTTATATCGTTCGACAATGACTTATTTCAACATGTCGCCAACGTATGGCAAAATAGCGAGGTGACGTGCACGCTTGATCGCTTTGTTGACACGTTTCTGGTACTTGGCAGAAGTACCGGTGATGCGACGCGGTAAAATTTTACCTTGTTCGTTAACCAATTTCAATAAGAAATTAGCGTCTTTGTAGTCGATGAATTTGATACCACTCTTTTTGAAGCGGCAGTACTTCTCCTTTTTAATATCGATGTTGATCGGAGTTAGGTAACGGATATCGTTTGACATTTCGCGTTGTTTTTAATGGGTTTGACAATAATTAGGCAGTTGCTCCAGCTTTTGCACGACGCTTTTCAGCGTAGGCAAGGTGATCGACATCCATTTTTACAGTAAGGAATCGGAGAACACGCTCGTCGCGCTTCATCATCAATTCGTAATCTGCAACAACGTTGCCTTCAGCTTCAAATTCAACTAGGAAATAAAAACCAGTTGATTTTTTCTGGATTGGGTAGGCCATTTTGCGCAAACCCCAGCTCTCCGAATGCTTGATTTTACCTCCTTTAGAAGTAATCTCGCCTTCGAATTTCTGTACTGCTTCCTTTGCCTGCTCATCAGACAAAACGGGAGTTAAAATGAAAACAGTTTCGTAAGAATTCATAAGGTTAAACTTTAATTAATTAGTATTTGGGGTGCAAAGATAGGGAGAA
>JBJTNX010000174.1:0-2970 GCA_046074325.1 Sphingomonadales bacterium | reverse complement strand
AATCGGAGGTCGCTAGACCTTTGGCCTCAGTGTATTCTTTGGGAGCTGGTTCGAGAACTGCAGCAACTTTTACAACATACCATTTTCCATCAAATGAGTATACAGGATTAAGCCCTACCGTAAAGCTGCGCTGTTGTAAATAAGGTGTTTGGGCCACTTCAAATTTATTCATTCGTACTTTGAGGTTGAGTTCTGAATCTTTGTTGATGACCTCTAAGACAGCTTTTGAATTGATGCTATCTGATTGCACCAACATGCCATAGACCTGAACAGCAATAAATTCATCTTTACACTCATAAACGGTGGCGTCTAATCTTTTTGTCCAAGTATATTTGCTGCGGTTTTCCATGAAGAAGGCGCGCAATCCGGCAGTATCTTTAACCGCTTTGTTCCAGACTTGGTCTTGCATGATTTCATAAAGAATGATTCCGTCGTGGTATTCTTGTAGCAAGGCTTTATAGGCTGGGTATTTGGCCGGTAACAAAGCCTCTTCATGGGCTAAGATTTTGCCTTTTTCCCATTGCTTGTAAAGCTGAGCGATGACAAGCTTTGGTTCATCTTTGCGTACCGAACGGTAATTTTTCTCGATGTAACTGGCAAAATCTTGCTGCTTGAATTTCTTACCGTCTAATACAAAAAGGGTCTTGTTCGATTTGATTTCAGTTGCTTTCCATTTGCCCATAAAGAAAGTGCTGTCTATTTGAGCTTCAAATGGGGCTAAATTTTTATCGCCTTTGTAGACATAATTGTATTGACCTTTGAGTTTTTGAACAAAGGAATCTTGGGTTATTTTTGAGCGTTCATCTTTGTTGACTTTGGCCTGGAGTTCACGGCGTAGACTCTCAAATGATTTTACAGGTGTCCATTCGATGAGTTTAATGATGTGATATCCGTATTGCGTTTTAATTGGCTTAGAAAATTCTCCTGGACGCTTAAGCGCAAAAGCGGCATCTTCGAATTCCAAAACCATACGTTGGCTGGTTCCAGAACCAAATGCAGGTAATTCGCCCCCTTTTTTGATGCTATTGGCATCTTCAGAATAGGCGCTCACCATTTTCTCCCAAGAAGCGCCAGCTGCAAGGCTGTCATAAATTTCGTTTATTTTTTTCTCGGCGTTTTGACGCGTCTCCACACTGGCTTCGCGACCTGTTGAAATCATGAGGTGAGCGACTTTAATGGTGCCGCGTGCAGGGCGTTTGTCCGTTACTTTAAGAATATGATAGCCAAAGCGCGTGCGGAAAGGTTCTGAAACGGTTCCTACCGGAGTGGTGTAGGCTTTTTCTTCAAAAGGATAAACCATTTGGAATGCTGTAAAATAACCAAGATCACCGCCATTGTTCACAACAGAAGGGTCTTCTGAACCCAATTTAGATTTGGCGATGGCAGCAAAATCTTCGCCCTTTTCGATGCGGGCCTTCAAACCCAACAAACGATTGTAGGCGTCAAGTGTATCTTTTGGACTCGCGTTGGGATCTAACTTGATTAGAATGTGTGAACAACGCACCTCAGTTGCTGTTCGGTTGTAGGCCTCTTGGACCATCGCTTGGTTTTGAACAGAATCGATAAGATAAGGAAGTGCTAATTGCTTTTTATAGCCTTCAAGTTCTTTTTTAAGTCTTGGAAGTGTGTCGTAACCGAGCGCCTCGGCCTCGGCAACTTTTAATTTGAATACTTGAAATAGTTCCATGTACCGGTCCAAGGAATCTTTATCAAAGCTTGGATTGGGATTGTTTTTAGTATAAATCTGCAAGAACTCAGATTTCGTAACTGGTTTATTGTCAATGGTCATAACCACAGGTTCTTTTTGAGCAAAAATAAGTTGGGTCGTTAGACAAAGAATAAACAATAAAATGGACTTTTTCATAGCGAAATATGGATTAATTCGAATCATTTGATTTACTTGATGCTGTAGTTAGGCGCTTCTCTTGTTATGGTGACGTCATGTGGATGAGATTCCCTTACGCCAGCTGAGGTAATACGTACAAAGCGCGCACCTTTGAGGCGGTCGATTGTTGGCGCTCCGCAATACCCCATTCCGGCACGCAAGCCGCCGATAAGTTGAAACATGACTTCGATGAGTTTACCACGATAAGGTACACGACCTGAAATTCCTTCCGGAACTAATTTTTTGATGTCGTCTTCAGCATCTTGAAAATAACGGTCTTTGCTGCCCTTTTGCATGGCTTCTAATGAACCCATACCTCTGTACGACTTGAACTTACGTCCTTCGTAAATGATGGTTTCACCTGGAGATTCCTCGACACCAGCAAACATAGAGCCGAGCATTACGACATCTGCTCCGGCGGCAATGGCCTTCACGATGTCGCCAGTGTAGCGGATACCCCCGTCGGCAATAACGGGAACACCAGTACCTTGTAAGGCTTTAGCGACTTCGTTTATTGCTGTGAGTTGAGGTACACCAACTCCAGCTATAACGCGTGTGGTGCATATGGAACCTGGACCAATTCCTACTTTAACGGCGTCTGCACCTGCATCTGCAAGGTATTTTGCCGCATCAGCGGTGGCGATATTTCCCACGACTATTTGTAGGGAAGGAAAAACGGCTTTGACCGCTTTTAGCTGATCCACGACTCCTTTGGTGTGACCATGGGCTGTATCAATAACAATGGCATCGACACCAGCTTCAACCAAGGCCGAAACACGATCCATGGTGTCGGCAGTTACACCTACCGCCGCCGCTACGCGCAAGCGACCGAGGTGGTCTTTACACGAGTTTGGATGTTCTTTGACTTTAATGATGTCACGGTAGGTAATGAGGCCTATTAAACGATTTTGTGCATCGACAACAGGCAGTTTTTCAATGCGATTTTGTTGCAAAATGACTTCTGCTGTGCTTAGATCGGTGCCATCGCCGGTGGTGATGATGTTTTCAGAGGTCATGATTTCGCGAACCGGACGCTCGAGGTTTTTCTCGAAGCGAAGGTCTCGGTTGGTGAGAATCCCTTTGAG
>JBJTNX010000173.1:0-7588 GCA_046074325.1 Sphingomonadales bacterium | reverse complement strand
GTACGACAACGACTTTGGTTACACCAAACAAGTCATCCGTATGGCTAAATACATTACCCAAGTGCGTAGAGCGATTTATTATTAATGGCAAAAAAAATCACCATAGCAATTGACGGTTATGCGGCCTGCGGCAAAAGCACCTTAGCAAAAGCGCTCGCCCAAGCACTCAATTATACTTTTATAGACTCCGGCGCGATGTATCGCGCCGTTGCTTTTTATTGCCTTGAGCAGCAGTTCATTGACAACAAAGGCGTCATTCAAAAAGAACAACTCGAGAAATCCCTACAAAACATCGAGATCGAAATGACTCCCGATCAAAGCATCTTTTTGAATAAACAGGATATTACAGACGCCATTCGCACGCCGCGCGTGGCCAATGTAGTATCACAAGTGGCCACTATTAAGCGGGTTCGCATCAAATTAGTGGAACTCCAACAAGCCATGGGCAAAAACGGCGGAATTGTGATGGATGGCCGAGATATCGGTACGGTTGTTTTTCCAGATGCGGAACTCAAAATTTTCGTTACGGCAAGCGCAGAAGTACGAACCGCGCGTAGACTGGCAGAATTAAACGCAAAAGGAGCGCTTGTTGCTGCAGATGAAGTCACAAAAAATTTGTTGGAACGAGACCACCTAGATAGTACAAGGGCAGAGAGCCCGCTCAGGCAAGCCGACGACGCAATTGTACTCGACACCACTCATTTAAGCAGAGAGGAGCAATTGCAATGGGCGCTTGAACGCGTAAGGCTACTCGTAACCAATTAAGGCAAAAACAGAAAACGACGACAACCAGTGGTCGATGTCGTAATTTCCTTTTCCAATACTTTCTTGGGCGTAATCCCACATGTCGTTCATGCTTTTTACCCATGCTGCTTTGGTTGCAGCATCCAGGCTTTCTGCAGGCAATGTTTTGAGCATTCCGTTCAGACACCAAATGCGATTAAGGTGGTAACCATCCCAATGAGATTCATAACCGTCGTGTTTATCGGTTTTCTTAATTTGTAGGTCTTTGGCTGCAGTTTGCGCATCGAATAAACCTGGTGCAAATCCTTTTACCCATTTCAAATACTCTTCTGGGGTATATACTTTGCGCATAAGGTCTGTGACAAGCAAAGATGCAGACATGAAGTCATACTCAAAAGGTTCTGCCCTCAGTGGTGCTTTGGTCATTTTACCGTAGTAGCGTTTACTGGCTTTCAGCGCCACTTTTAAAAGATCTTCGTCTCCAAAGGTACGGGCGTAGTCTATGGCAAAGGATAAATTTAAAGATGGTGCGTCGTGAGAGCCAGAAAGTTCTACTGTTTTCATGTCTTTCCAGATCACCTGAGCAGCAGCCGCACATAAGCGGTGCAAAGGGCCCAAATTTTCTAACCAGCGTGCCGCATCTGGGTCGTCCCAACGGGCCAATTCATCGGCAACTTTCAGTAACCAACCTTGTCCGTATGGAAATTCGAAGATATAGCGCTCTTGATTGGTTTCAAAATATTTATACTCCTGACGGATATTCTCTTCGCTAAAACTCTCTTCTAATTTGGCACGAATGGCAGCCGCCTCAGGGAGGTCAGGGTAGGTTTTAAGGATTTTGATAAGCGCCCAATGGTTGTGAACAGCGCTGTGCCAATCATAACAACCATAAAAAGCAGGCCAGATGTCTGTTGGTGTCTGGGTATCGCCTGGCTGACGCAAAGCCTGGTAATAATAATGTGGCGTTGGTTTAGCCGTGCAATCCAATGAAAGCTTTGCAAAATAAGAGGCGCCTTGCGCAGAAAGGGTGTATCGGCCGTCTGGAGTAGTCGTAACTAATTGAGCGAAAAACACCTGGACGCTTATAAGCGCCATAAAAAGGAATGAAGATTTAAGCATGGGTAAAGATTAAAATTAAGATTGGACCGGTTTTTTGAATCCATTTTTGAAAATCGATAAGGATTCTGTGCCGATTCCAACAATGGAAATAATGTTGAGTGGAAATTCGAGCAAAACGTGTGAAAAACTCAAGAAGAAGAGCAAGCTAAGACCTAATGAGTAGTCATAGGCATAGAAAGCAGAGGAGGCTATCCAGACCACCATTACTAAGATAAAACGCACCTTTGGTACTTTATGCCAACGGATGATCTCCGTTTTACTGAACCAATTAAGGTAATGATATAAGTAGGCAAAAGCAATAAAACGCATCAGCATAATACCAACCTCTGAAAAATAAATGAGGGCGTCGGTCTCTTTTTTGGTACGCGATTTCATGACTTTTCTTGGAAGCGCTTCAAAGCGGTATTCGTTGATGCTATTTATATATCGACTTGAGGTATCAAAGAAATACAAGAGATGATCGTACTGGAATTGAGGCGCCAAATTGGCTGTATTGATTGGCATTGGCTTGACAACAAACGGTCGCTGCGCAATTTTTGACAAAGAGTCTACGTGTGCATTGAACGCATTTGTGTCGATGAGTCCTTGACGTAAAAAGTAATTCTTGTTGCCCTCTTTGGTAATGATATCTAAGTATTCTTTGTTGGAAAGCTTTTGCTCTTCTATGAGGTCAAAGTGGTCCAAGATGAGGTAGTTGGTATTATAAAAACCGTCGCCTTTAGCGTAGTAAGCATCTTTTCCAAATTTGGATAAAAAAGTATTTTTGGTATCGACGGGCAAAGTAAATACCAATACCAACGGTATGGTCACAAAACCAACCATTTGCCATAGTCCGGATTTACTACGTGATTTAAGCGCTCCGTAAAGCATGAAAAGACCAGTAAAGACATAGACGTGAATCAGAGTTGGAATAAGCGCAGTTAAGGCAAAAACGGTGGTGCTTTCGGCGTTGGTCGCTGCGCGTTCGGGACTAAGCCATCCGGCAACGATGATGTAAACAACAAAAATGGCAAATAACTTGATAAACAAATTTTTAACCAGCGCAAAAAGAATGGATGCGAACAAGCCAAACACGAGCAGCTTGTCAAAAAGATTCATCTCGACAAAATAGTCATAGACATCCTTACTAAAGCCGAAGTCTTTGGCAAATGCCGCATAAGATAGTAAGATACCGATGATCCAAAGAGCAGCGTTATCCCACTTACCTTTGGCATAGTACTGGCGGTCGTGAAGCCAGCTGATTTCGGTGAGGTAATGCAAAGGTCCTAAATAAGCATAGGCCAACAAGAAGGTCTCAAATGGAAAATAATAAGCCAATACCGCTGTGATCAGCATGAGGCCAACATTGAGGTAATTGATGCGATCTTCTTTGAGCAAGTTCATTGGTAGCTAATTTAGTTCATACAAAAATAAGCAAAGCACAAGGAGCAAAAAAATGATATTGCTCATTTATTTTAGAGGCATTTAAGCATTGTTATCGTCTGCATCAAAAAGCGGAATTTGATCCGGGTTGTCGTCCTCTTTTTTAGAGAGGTCCCACTCCATGGTTGGCGTTTCGGCTTCTTCAGAATCGAGCTCTAGCTCGGCTTCAGGTGCTTCTTCTTGAGGCCACGGCTCTGGACTTTCGTCAATGGGGTGCGTCAGGACAATTTCTTTGACTTTTAATTTAGTCATTTGGTTGCCTTGGGCTTTCATTCCTTTGATATCGATGAGGTCCGCTAAATTCAACACTTGGTCCGGTAAGTTTTTGGTTTCTTTCAACAACTTATTGAAGACGATTCTAGCTTCCGGACGGTAAGCCGTTGAAACGACATCTAGGTAAGAACCCGGTGCTTCTGAGATGAAACTGACGCGTTTGTCTTGGGTTACCTCACAAACAAAGCGTTTGACATAATGGAGCTCTTTTTCTGCATCAAAGTAAACGGCCGAAATTGGTCGGTCTTGGATCCATTTTTCGATGTGAATCATGTCTTCGTCAAAATGGGTAGCTAAATCGAAGCTGCTCAGACGGTATTCTCCATTTTTGTAGAGTGTAAGGATGCGGTCCTCTCCTTTGAACGAACCAAGGAATTTTCCGCGGCCTTCGTCGTTGAGGCGTCCAACAACGGTGTCATACCAAATTTTACGGGCAGCGAGCGTGGAGCCCCCCACCTCTTTTTGGACGATTTTTTGGATGATTTCTTTGGTAACGCGATTGCCCGCTGAATTACGGCCTTTAATGAGCAAAGCACCGAGGTCGATATCGAAACGCAAACGCTTGAGGTGCGGACGTGGGCGCAATAAAACACTCACTACCTCGCGTTCGCCATTCGGATGCACGCTAAAATAAAGCATTTTGGTGCCTTTGGTGCCTTTGGTAAGGTCGTATTCGGTATCGCGGGTAATGGAATTGACGTAAAAACGTTTCATCATGGTAGGCCCACCTGTACCGTCTTGATAAAACAAGTGGTAAATGGTACGGGTGTCTCCTTTTTTCCAAACATTGGCGTAAATAAGTCCTTTTCCAATGAACTTTTTATCGGCAACTTTGGTAATCATCATTTTACCTGACGAAAAGAAGCAGATGACGTCGTCGATTTCAGAGCAGTCACAGACAGGTTCATTCTTTTTGAGACCATAACCGATAAAGCCTTCTTCGTAATCGACGTAGAGCTTGCGGTTGGCAATAATGACTTTCGTCGCAGATATCGTATCGAAGGTTTTGATTTCGGTCTTGCGTTCACGGCCAGCGCCAAAGCGCTTTTTGAGGTCTTTGAAGTAGTCAATCGCGTATTCGATGAGATTGGCCAAATGGTGCTTCACCTGCTGCATTTCTTCTTCAATTTTCAGCAGTGCTTCGTCGGCTTTATCGGCGTCAAAACGCGTAATGCGGATCATTGGGATCTGCGTAAGCTTATGCAAGTCGTCGTCTTGGATCTCGCGCAAGAGCTGTTTTTTGAATGGCTTAAAGCGCTCGTAGAGGTAAGCATACAAGGACTCGCGGTCACTGTATAACTTGAAATCGATGTACATCTCGTGGTTGATGAACAACTTTTCAAGGGTAGAAAAGTGCCACTGACGTTCGAGTTCGTCGAGTTTGATTTCGAGTTCGAGTTTAAGTAATGCTGCCGTGTGATCGGTATTGACCTTTAAAATCTCGGAAACCCCCATAAAACGCGGCTTTTCGCCGTCAATGATCGAGGAGTTCGGTGAAACAGATACTTCGCAATCGGTAAAAGCGTAGAGCGCGTCGATGGTTTTATCTGGCGAAACGCCAGGTGCCAAATGCACAATGATTTCAGCCTCTGAGGAGGTGTTGTCTTCGATTTTCTTGATTTTGATCTTGCCTTTGTCATTGGCTTTGATCACAGATTCAATCAACGAAGTGGTGGTGGTTCCATAGGGTATTTCGTTGATAATCAGTGTTTTGTTGTCTACTTTTCTGATTTTGGCACGGATGCGCACGCGTCCGCCGCGCAAGCCGTCGTTGTAGCCAGAGAAATCGGCCATGCCGCCGTTAGGGAAATCTGGTAAAATCTCCACCTTTTTACCGCGAAGGTGATTGATCGATTGATCGATGAGTTCGATAAAGTTATGCGGCAAAAACTTACAGGCCATACCGACAGCAATTCCTTCGGCGCCTTGCGCCAATAACAAAGGAAACTTCATGGGTAGCTGCTGAGGCTCTTTGTTTCGGCCGTCATACGAAGCCAACCAATTGGTTGTTTTTGGATTAAAAGCAACGTGCAAAGCAAACTTGGACAAGCGTGCCTCGATGTATCGAGGTGCCGCTGCGCCGTCGCCAGTAAGGGTGTTTCCCCAGTTACCTTGGCAGTCGATGAGGAGGTCCTTTTGACCGATTTGCACCAGCGCATCGCCAATTGAGGCATCGCCGTGCGGGTGGTATTTCATGGTATTCCCAATGATGTTGGCCACTTTGTTGTAACGGCCATCTTCCATTTCTCGCATGGAGTGTAGGATGCGTCTTTGAACCGGTTTGAGGCCATCGTACAAACTTGGTACTGCGCGCTCTAAAATCACATAACTGGCGTAGTCGAGGAACCAATTTTGATATAAACCATTGAGCGGCACGATTTTCTCATCTACGTGCTGCTTCTCAAATGGATTGTGCTCGTTTTGCTCTTGAGGTAACTGATCTTCGATTTCGTCTTCGGCCATATTAAGATGCTAGTTCGGTGGTGTTGTCTGTTGTTTCGGCGGCAACCAACGCTTCTGGTAGGTCTTTTTCTACGCGAAGGTTGTCAATAATAAAGTCTTGACGTTCGGGGGTGTTTTTACCCATGAAATAAGACAGAATCGAATCGATGGAAGCGTCTTTGGTGAGCAATACGGGTTCCAAACGGATGTCTTCGCCAATGAAATGCACGAATTCGTCGGGCGAGATTTCTCCGAGCCCCTTGAAACGGGTTATTTCAGGATTTTTACCGAGTTCGGCTATTGCCGCACGACGTTCTTCGTCGGAATAACAGTAAATTGTTTTCTTTTTGTTGCGAACCCTAAAAAGTGGTGTTTGCAACACATAAACGTGGTTGCGTTTGACCAAATCCGGGAAAAACTGCAAAAAGAAAGTGAGCAAGAGCATACGGATGTGCATACCGTCGACATCGGCATCGGTAGCAATGACAATGCGGTTGTAGCGCAGGTTGTCCATGTCTTCTTCGATGTCCAGCGCCGCTTGTATGAGGTTGAACTCTTCGTTTTCATAGACCACTTTTTTGGTGAGCCCATAACAGTTGAGCGGTTTTCCCCTTAACGAAAAGACGGCTTGTGTATTGACATCTCTCGATTTGGTGATCGAACCACTTGCGGAGTCTCCTTCGGTGATAAACAAAGTGGTGTCCTCGCGGCGTTCGTCTTTGAGATCGGTGAGGTGGGTACGGCAGTCCCTGAGCTTTTTGTTGTGCAAACTTGCCTTTTTAGAGCGGTCTCGGGCCAGTTTACGAATACCAGCGAGGTCTTTGCGTTCGCGCTCAGATTGCTTGATTTTCTTCTCGATAATTTCGGCCACATCTGGATTGCGATGCAAGTAGTTGTCTAGTTTGTCTTTGAGGAAATCGTTGACAAAAGCACGCATGGATTTACCGCCTGGTTCGATTTCTTGTGATCCTAGTTTGGTTTTGGTTTGCGACTCAAAAACAGGCTCGATGACTTTGACAGCAATAGCGGCTACTATGGACTGACGGATATCTGAGGCCTCATAGTTCTTGTTGTAGAAATCGCGGATTACCTTGGCTACACTTTCTCGGAAGGCACTTTGGTGGGTACCACCTTGGGTAGTGTGCTGACCATTGACAAAAGAATAGTAGTCTTCGCCGTAGGTTCTGCCATGTGTAAATGCGACTTCGATGTCGTCGTCCTCGAGGTGAATAATTGGATAGAGCGGATCGCCATCCATGTTGTTTTCGAGAAGGTCTTTGAGGCCGTCTTTGGAATTGTACTTTTCACCGTTGTAGTAGATAGAAAGCCCCCGATTCAGGTAACAATAGTTCCACATCATTTTGTCGAGGTAGGCGGTTTTAAAGCCATACTTCTTGAAAATGCTGTCGTCAGGAATAAATTCTACGTAAGTGCCATTAGTTTCGTCGGTTTTTTCGATGGGTAGTTCCGAAACGAGTTCACCGCGTTCAAAAATAGCGGTTTTCTTTTCGCCTTCCCTGACGGCGTAAACCATAAAATAAGAAGACAACGCATTAACTGCTTTGGTACCGACACCGTGGAGCCCTAC
>JBJTNX010000172.1:0-5625 GCA_046074325.1 Sphingomonadales bacterium | reverse complement strand
TGTTACGTTGGTGGTGGTTTTACACCAGATTCTGTCGCTCAAGACGAATGGCAAGAAACTGAAAATAAAAGCCAAACCTTGTTGCGCCTGCTCTGATTTGACGTAAATTTGCGCCATGCAAAGCTCTGACAAACAATTGGTGCAATTTGTGGTGGCCGCAATGGTTCAGCACAAAATTCAAAAAGTTGTGTTGTCACCTGGCTCTCGAAATGCTTCTTTTGCGATTGCTTTTGCTGCGCACCCCTCCATTGAAACCATGGTAGTACACGACGAACGCGCAGCTGCTTTTGTGGCCTTAGGTTGGGCACAAGAAAGCCAAACACCAGTTGCTGTTTGTTGTACTTCGGGTTCTGCTTGCCTTAATTATTATCCTGCGCTTGCCGAGGCCTATTACCGAAATATCCCGCTGCTTGCTTTAACGGCCGATCGCCCGGCCAAATGGATCAATCAAGGCGACGGCCAAACGATAGTTCAGGCTGAAGTATTCAAAAATCACACCCATGCCTATCTTGGTTTTGACGAAGATTCTTTTGACTGTAGTGTGCAAAACACCGAGCAAATTCAATCTTTTTTAGACCTACTTTATGCGCCATGGAAAGGTCCAATTCACCTCAATATAGGTTTGAATGAACCGCTTTATGGCTTGGCGCCGTTCAGTAACTTTGATTTTAAAGAAAGTTTACCTTCATCCAATCAAAACGCGCAGTTACCTGACTTCTCCGTACTCCATGAGCAAAAAATCATGGTGCTTGTTGGCCAAATGGACCCCAACTCCAAACTTCAAGATGCCCTTACTCAATTTGCCGCCTACAGCAATGTAGTGGTATTGGTCGAGAATACATCCAATCTAAAGTCTCCGCTCTTTAACGCTTGTATTGACCGCAGCCTCAATGGTTTTGACCCAGCAGACAACAGCTTTCGTCCCACCGTTTTGATCAGTTTGGGAGGCGCAGTTGTTTCCAAACGCATCAAGGCTTATTTGCGTCA
Organism: Sphingomonadales bacterium; assembly: GCA_046074325.1. GTDB lineage: Bacteria > Bacteroidota > Bacteroidia > Flavobacteriales_D > Crocinitomicaceae > UBA952. The sequence continues at coordinate 4,638 of JBJTNX010000172.1, read as the reverse complement.
AACTTCTTTGGCCGTTCATTGGCGCTTGGCGACTGACTTCCCTGAAATGAATACCTATGGAACGTTAACGGCTTGTCTTTCTATCGATCCAGTTTTCTTTTTTGAATCTCTTTTAAGTGCGGATATCTCATTACAAACCAATAATTTCCAAGGTAAGTGGAAGGCCGTTGACTACATTGCCAAGGACCAACAAGCCTTGTTTGAAACCAATCCTACACAACTTTTTGACTACGACATTTTTGCCGCCGTTCAAGACTGCCTTCATGGCCCTTGCACGCTTCACTTAGCCAATAGCTCAGTGGTCCGATATGCGCAGCTTTTTGATCCCCTTCCGGATGTTATTTATCACAGCAACCGTGGCACCAGCGGCATAGATGGCTCGGTTTCTACAGCAGTTGGCGCCGCTCTTAGCACACCGCAACGTGCACACTTGCTCATTTGCGGCGACACCTCTTTTATTTACGACAGCAATGCACTCTGGACCCAGCCTTTTCCAAACAACTTGAAGATAATCATCATTCAAAACCATGGCGGGGGTATTTTTCAAATCATTCCGGGCCCCGCCCAATCTCCATTGCGTAGTCAGTATTTTGAAGCCACACATCAAAAGTCTCCAGGTAAAATTGCAGCAGGTTTTGGTTTTGAGGTAATTTTCCTCCATCAGAAAGAACAGCTATTTGATACCCTAAGCGCTTTTTTGACGAACCCGACACAACAAATTTTGGAAATAGCAACCGAACAAGCACAAAACGCCACTGTTCTGCAAGACTTTCTTAATTTCGTAAAAAAATAACTTCAATGACTGAATACCTTGCCATTCTCGGCACCTCTGTTGGCCTTACCTACTTGTTTATCCTCACCCTACTCGAAATCGTTTTAGGCATCGACAACATTATATTTATTTCAATCATTACCGATAACTTACCCAAAAACAAACAACGCAGTGCGCGGCTGATTGGCCTGAGCTTGGCTTTGGTCATTCGCATCATTATGCTCAGCTTGGTATCCTGGATCATGACCCTCGACCGCGAACCGCTGTTTTCGCTAGCTGGTTATTCGTTTACCGCCCATAGCCTTGTGCTACTCATTGGCGGTTTGTTCTTGATCTACAAATCAGTTGGCGAAATGCACGCCAGCGTCAAAGGCACCGCGCATGAAACCAGCTCTAAAGCCTACGCCACCTTTTCGGCAGCCGTTACACAAATTGTGTTGGTCGATTTCATTTTCAGTTTTGACTCTGTCATATCTGCCATTGGCATGACCAACGATATTGCCCACGAGACCCACGGCAACCCTTTGGTGATCATTGTTCTTTCGGTGCTTATCTCCATGTTTGTCATGATGCTTTTTTCAGGGCCAATCAGCAAATTCATCAATGAAAGACCAACAATTAAAATGATAGCACTTTCATTTTTGGTAGCTATTGGCGTCATGCTCATCGCTGAGGGCTTTGGCGAACACATGCAAAAAGGCTACATCTATTTTGCGCTCGTTTATGCACTGATTGTGGAAATGCTCAATTTGCGCATGCGCAAAAACCAGCAAAAATGACCGAAAACGAGGCGCTTGCCCTTTTGAATGTTACTGACGGCCAAGATCCTGAGGAGCAATTTGAATTGGTCTTTTTCGAATACAAACAAAAAATTTACAGGCAACTCGATCAAGTTTTATTGTATCCGAAATGGATAAACGCTTTAGAAAACTTGTCAATAGCAGCAGAAACGCTGCTAATATCTTCGGAAAATCAGGAATTTACAATACCTGAAGTGCCTATTTTTTCACCTGATACAACGCTTGTTGACCTGTATAACCAGCAGCAACAAATAAAAGTCAAAGTTGCTCATTTGTTGTATAATTGTGTCGCACCGAAAAACGCACTTAAAGTATTAGAGGCCTATCAAAGGCTAATGCGAACGTCATTTGATTTTTGGGCTCAAGCTGGGCTTTCAAATACAGAAGTAAAGCTCTCTCAGCAATTTGACCCAATTGCTATTTTAGCGACACTAAAGGATATAGCGCAAAAAGGAATATCGCGTATTAACGAATTAGATGAGCAAAATACACCGCAGTCACTAAAAGTATGGATTGCATGGAACAAAGCACTACAGGCTAAAACCAGCAAAATTTAAAGCTCTCCGCCGCCGCCTTCTCCGTTCATTTGCTTGCCCTTGTTCGAAATCTCTAATTTACCAAACTTATAAGTTGCTGAGATATAGACACGGCGCGTAAGCCATTTGAATTCGCCAGACTGATAAATACCCGGGCGATCAACAATGAAATAAAAACCCTGACGGTTAAAAATATCGGTGACTCTAGTGCCAATTGTCCAATTGCCATTGGCGAATTTTTTCTCAAAGGCAAGATCTATTGGCCCCCTGCGCTGCGCAATTCCTTGAACGGTAACGCGAGGACCGTTGTAATTGACACTCAATTGTAGGGTTGCTGTCTTTTTCCAGAATTCATAAGCAGTATTCCATTTGACATTATGGTTAAATCCTTGGCGGTTTGGAATAAGGCTATCATTGCTGAAGTACCAAGTATAATTTCCATTATAAGAGACTGTTGTGCGCAATCCACTGATGGGTTTCATCATGAGGATCAGCTCAGCACCAAGGGATTTTGTTTGTGCAATATTCAGGTAGGTAACCGCACTGGTGTTGTTCGGATAGAATTCCTTGAACCTGGAAATGACGTCATTGGCGCTACGGTAAAACAAGGCGCTCGAAACAGTCAATTTCTTTTTTTCTAATGAATAAGCAAGGTCAAATGAATGGATAAACTCTGGGTTCAGGTACGGATTTCCGCGCTGTAAGTTGTACGGATCTGAATAATTCGTGAAGGGATTGAGTTCTCCGGCAGATGCACGTTTAATACGTCGAGAGTAACTTAGGCTTAGTTCTGATTTCGGCTTGAGCTCATAGCGCAAGTGTGCCGAAGGAAAGAAATTAAAGTAATCGTTGACAATCCGGATGCTGTCTGAAATCAGGTTTGGGATTTGATATGCTTTTTCTAGACGTAAACCAGCCTGTGCTTTAAAACGATTGAATTGTTTTCCTACGACGCCGTAGGCACTGAAAATTTGTTCTTTGTAGCCATAAAGAAAATTGGCTAAGGTGTCGGCTTGGTATTCACCTAAAAGATCGTCGAACGTTTGTGAATAGGTATCGACAAGTTGGTCTCGTAAGATGGCCTTTAAACCCGCTTCTGTTCGCAATCCGAGTGCTGGGAACAAGTAAGTAAGATCGGCTTGTGCTGTGGTGATATTGTTTTTCTCGGTATTGAAAAGTTGTTGATCCAAAACAGGCAGACTAGACAAAGAGCTATCTGGGTTGTAGTAATAATTTTTATAAAAACCGTCTATCCATTCTGTACCTAAAGACTGATTGAAGTCGATGATAAGATTGCCGCGCTCTGCTTTGAAATCATGCTTGTAATTGACATTTAGATCTAGATTGCGGCGCGTAGTAGGGTCGTAGGAGGTGCGCTGCCATAAATTGGTGATTTCATTGAGTTCGTTGAGTTCGGCATTCCAGAGATCGCCAGTGCGGTCACGACGGGTCAAAGAACCGGTTGCCACAAAACCTATCGTATTGCGTGGATTGAGGTTGATATCTGTTCCGAAGCGAAAAGTCTGACCAGCGTCCAAATCTGTTCCGGTTCTGTTTTGATCTAAAATAAAAGTGCCAGTATTTAAATCTTGGCGTATATCGTTGTAGTTATTGCGGTATCCTTCGAGGTAGCGCGCCGTGTAGGTTCCAAATACATTGATATTTCCATTTCGGTAGCTTAAAGAGGCAGTCCCCTCACCGACGTTTCCGCCTTTGAGATCTCCAGATGCCAGATTGGTTGATACCATGCCGTTAAAACCGAGTAGCTTGTTCTTTTTAAGTACAATATTGATGATGCCAGAGCTACCGTCAGGGTCGTACTTGGCAGACGGATTGGTCACGATCTCTACGCGTTCAATGGAATTGGCTGGTAAGGCATCTAAAAGCGTTTTGCCCGAACTGCCGCTCAGTGAACTGGGTCTGCCGTCGATCAATACAGTAACACTCCCCTGCCCTCTGAGCAAAACGCCACCATCTTGATCAACCTCTACCGAAGGCAAGCGATTGAGAATGTCATTGGCGGTTCCGCCGTTGACATTGAGGTCTTCGGCCACATTGTAAACCTTTTTGTCAATGCCGGCTTGCATGATGTCTTTTTGACCTTGCACCACGACATCTTTTACGTTTTGTGTTTTGGTCATTTGCATGCGTAGGGTTCCGAGATGAAAATTAACCTGACCCGGCTTCAGATCAAAACTTTCGGTATTCTCGGTCTCGTATTGTGCCAAACTCAATTCAAGAAAGTACTTGCCTGGCAAGGCGTTCAATTCAAATTTTCCTTCGGGATTGGAAAATACTCCTTTTTGAAAGCTTGAGTCTGGTAAGAGAAACAATTTTATAGAGACATATTCCAATGGAAGGCTGCGCTCACTGGATAATATTTTACCAGTAATACTGATGGTGTTTTGTGCCTTAAAAATGGGGCTAAAAAAGACAAGGATGACGAAAAGTAGAGAATAAGGAGCGCTCTTGTATGTAAACATAGCGCAAAAATACACAATTCATTTGCTAAAATGATTTATATTTGCGT
>JBJTNX010000171.1:0-11143 GCA_046074325.1 Sphingomonadales bacterium | reverse complement strand
ACCCGATGCGCTTTGAGTTGTTGTTCAAAATCGAGGTGCGATGCATATTTTTCTTGCGGTAAGGCATAGGCTACTGGGCCGTCGTGTTTGCTGTGTAGCTCAACGGCGCGCTCGTATTCGCGTTTGAGCACCTCAAATGTGCGATCAATATCCGCTACCCAACAGATAGAATCTGACCCTATAAAACCCAAGAATGTTTCTTGAATTTCGAGGCTTTGACTTGACTGTATATTGGGCACCACATTAAAAAACTGATGGCTTGCTATCGATAATTGACTTCGGCGTCAAAGATGCGGATGCTTTCGACCTTATCGCCAAAAAACTCGATCCGAAAAGGATGTTCATTGGCATATGAAAATACGTCTAGAATACCTCCTCGAATGGAGAACTGACCTGGCTCGTAAACAAAATCTACGCGCTCAAATTGGTACTCGAGAAGCAGTTCATTCAAAAAGTCGGTGCTGTACGTTTTAGCGACCTCCAAACGCATGGTGTGCTTTACCAAGTTTTTCTTAGTGGGTATCTTCTCAAAAAGTGCCTCAGGATAAGTGACAATCCAAGCATTTTGTTTGGCGCTGAGTTGTTCGAGCACCTCTGCTCGTGCAACTACATTGGCATTGTCGGTTTGCTCTTGCTGATACGGAACCCGATAAGAAGCCGGATAAAAAAGTATGCGCTTGTCTTCAGGAAAAACACCTTCAAAATCATTTAAAAAATAGGCAGCCTCTTCTTTGTCCGAAAGGATAAAAAGATGCGTCCCCGGCACTTGCTGTGCAACCATTAAGGAAAGTAAGGATTTGGCAGACCCAACCATACCTTTCCAATGCAAACGCGCATTTGCTACTTGCAGCGCAGCAGCACTGCGATCTACAGCCGGATGTTTGGCAAGGGATTTGATGAATTGAGTCAGTTCCATGTGGGGCTGCAAAATTAAGCAAAGTATCCGCCGAGCGAAAATAAATGTGACCTTTTCATGAGGTGGCGTTACAAATAACAATTCAGTGTGAATATCTCCAAATCATGGCTTCAAGTTGCCTTAAGTCAATTCGTAATTTTAGCGTACCAAAATAGAACCCCATTATGAAGTTTTCAGTTAAACACATTTTAGTTGCAGCGTTTACAGTAAGCGCAGGCCTATTAAATGCCCAAGTTGCTCAGACCAACACCGAAGAATCTTTCAAAACAGTAGAAGAAATCTCAGCCATCGACTTCCTCATGAAAGGTGGCGTCTTCTTGATTCCAATTGCTTTGCTCTTGTTTTACACGACTTATATTGCCGTTGAGCGCTATTTATACATCCGCCGCATGACCAAGCAAAACATGTTGTTGCTCAATGAACTGCAAACACAACTAAATGCTGGTAATATGCAGGGCGCACTCGATGTAACAAACCGCGACCAAACCGCATTTGGTTCGGTGGTAAAGGAAGGTGTTCAGTCTATCGGTAGACCTGTTCCGCAAATTGAAGCGAATATGGAAAAAGTAGCCAATATTGAAATTGGTAAAATGGAGAAAAACATCAATCACCTGGGTCTTATTGCAGGGATTGCCCCAACCTTAGGATTCATTGGTACCATTTCAGGGGTTATTAAAATTTTCTACAATATTTCCATCTCAGAGAATGTTTCGATAGGTAATATTTCAGGCGGACTTTACGAAAAAATGATTTCATCCGGCTCTGGATTGGTTGTGGGTATTTTAGCATTTACGGCTTACCACATTTTAAATGGCATCATAGATAATTATGCCCTTGCCATTCAAAAAATCAACCTTGAATTCGTCAAATTAATCAGCTCAAAAGATGGCCATAAAGCGTAATAGAAGGTTCCATGCCGAGGTGGCTACCTCAGCATTGAGCGACATCATGTTCTTCTTGTTATTGTTCTTTTTGATCATCTCCACTTTGGCCAACCCGAACGTCATTAAAGTGCCGCTTCCGAAGTCAGATGCCAACGAAAAGACACAAAAACAGCACGTCACCCTTACGGTTAAGTTTGACGAAAATCAACAGCGCCATTTTTACATCAACAACGATGAATTTGCGCTCGATCAATTAGAAGGTGTCCTCATTAGCGAAACCAAAAAACTCGGAGATAACACCGTTATTTTGCGTTTACCTTTTGACGCCCAAGTGCAAGAACTCGTTGATTTACTCAAGATTGGTATGCTCAATGACCTCAAAATGATCATTGCCACCAAAGAAGGATAAACCCATCACATGCAACATTCATGGATCAACTTCAATTAGATTTTCTTCAAGCCAAACAGGACGCCAAAAAATCACTGATATATAGCAGTATTTGGTTGTTGTGTTTGTTGCTTTTAACCTTCATCATCAAGTTCGATGCGCGTCCGGACCAACTTGTAGATACGCCACCGCTGCGTTCTGATGAGGTCATCGAAGAATTTCAGATCGATAACGTGACTGTAGAAGACAATTCTGGCGGATCCAGAGGTGGTGGTGCACCTGGTTCGGGTCGTATTGCACCACCTGCAGAGCAAACCGAACGCGTTGCAACCGCCAGCCGCAGTGACTTTTCACACAGCAGTGGCAATTCAAACAACCATAATTCTAACAACAGCAACAACGGAACCTCTACTACAACACACAGCACCAATTTTTTTGGAAATGGTGGGAATGGTAACGGGAATGGTTCTGGAAACGGGCCTTTCGGCGGCCCAGGTAACGGAAACGGCGATGGCGATGGCGAAGGGAATGGCCGTGGTTCAGGAAAAGGACGCGTGCGCCTCAATAATGTCAGCTTGCCAAGTTATGAAAGTGATTTCGATTGCCGAATTGGCTTCAAAGTTCAGGTAAATGCCGAAGGTGAGGTAATTGGGGTGAGAAGAATAAAATCACTTACTACCTGTACAGATGACCGTACCATTAATAATATCATGGAGCGCATTAAAAGGGAAGTCCGATACAATAAGGACCCTGGTGCAGGAATAGTTGAGATGAATTACACTTTTGACTTAAAAGCCCGCAATTAAAGGCCCATTGCCTTTTCTACCATAAGTTTAGAACCGATGTAAAAACCAACTCGCTGATGTAACTCAGTAGGTTGAATTTCCAAAATGCGTTTTTTGCCATCAGTGGCAAGTCCGCCTGCTTGTTCGGCAATAAAAGCCAACGGATTGCATTCGTACAAAAGACGCAAGCGCCCGTTTGGCGCAGAAGGTACAGCGGGGTATATATAAATTCCACCTTTGATCAGGTTTCGATGAAAATCGGCGACCAAAGAACCGATATAACGACCAGAGTACGGTTTACCGGTTTGATTGGCTGTAGATTGGCAATAAGCCAAATATGAACGCAGTTGTGGATCGAAGTCGTTGAGATTGCCTTCGTTTACTGAATAAAGCCTGCCGTTTTCTGGCATTTGCATATCGGGGTGAGACAAGAAGAACTCACCAATTGCTGGATCAAGGGTAAAACCATTTACACCCTTGCCAGTAGTGTAGACTAAAATCGTTGACGATCCGTAAAGTACATAACCAGCGGCAACCTGAGCTGTGCCTTGCTGTAACATGTCTTGGCGTTCAGCTTTGGTTCCGCAGGGAGACAACCTCCGGTAAATGGAAAAGATAGTTCCAATCGAGACATTGACATCGATATTAGACGAGCCATCAAGCGGGTCAAAAAGGACCACATAATTGGCATTTTGTGCGCTCTGGGATTCAAAAGCAAGGAAGTCGTCGTTTTCTTCAGAGGCAATACCACAGACTTCGCCGCCATTTTGAAAAGCATTGATAAAAGCTTGGTCGGCAACTACATCCAACTTTTGTTGGTCTTCACCTTGGACATTTTGACCTCCTTGAGCGCCAAGAATGTGGTCAACGAGACCTGCTTTCCTGACATCATTGCTGACTATTTTAGCCGCAAGAGCGATGTCATTAAGTAGGCGTGAAAGTTCTCCGCTGGCAAAAGGAAAATCTTTTTGTTTGCGGACAATAAATTCGTGAAGGGTAACGAGCTTGGACATGCTTACATTGAGAACATGTTGCTGTAGTCCGAACCAAGGTGAATTGGATTGACGATAAGCGTTGGAATCAAGGCGTCGTTGGTAATGATGTATTGCTCGTGGTTACTGGTCAGTGCAGTAAAGAGGTTGTTGCGCTGAAGGTTCATAATGGCGATAAGATCGGCATCTACGCTAACAGCATATTTGACAACTTCTTTGTCAAAACCTGAACTTGGGACAACAGCGCTGGTCATTTCAATGCCACGGTCTTTGAAGAAACCTTCAGAGAAAGTGATGTTTGAAATAACTTGATGGCGCAAGAATTCGTCGGTTTCGTCAGGGGTTACAACGTGTACCTTTGAGTTAAAATACTTCGCAAGGTTTGCTACAATTGATAACTTTTGCTTGGTTTCTTTGTGGAGGTCCATTGGCACGACAATGGAGTCATAGCCACTAGCCTTGACTGCTTTTTCTTGAACAATGATAAATGGAACCTGAGAACTAGTAACCACCTTTAGGGCATGACTACCCGTAATGTGTTGCCAACCGTGGGCGCCATGTGTTCCCATAATGATGAGTTCGGCTTGGTGTTCGGCAGCAAAAGCACCGATATCTTCAAATATACTGCCGATTCTTACATTCGGCAACAATTGAACTCCTTCATTTTCAAAACTCCCTATGATATTTTCTAACTGGGCTAAAGCTTCTGGAATTTGTGCGTCTTTGGAGACGACATGCAGCACTTGGATACGTGCGCCAAGTGGCTTAGCAGTTGCAATGGCGTGTTGAAGGGCGATATCGGCCACTGCGGTAAAGTCGTGAGGAACAATGAAGGTTTTAGTTTGCATAGTCGAGTTTTTTACAAATTTAAAATAAAGTGCAGTAAGAACGCACTAGTTTTCTCTTTATTTTTGTGTGAAGCCTACACATAAAAGCTTCTGAAAAAATGCCCATTATAGGTAAGCTTATTCAACGCAGTACAGCCATCAGCTTTAAGCGCATCTCACGCGCACGCGCTGACTACAAACAACAGTTAGAAGTTTTGCGTCAAAACATTGATGTTTCCAAAAAAACAACATTCGGCCAGAAACATCATTTTAGTACCCTTTTGCACAAAAGTGATTTTGTCTCGCGCTTTCAGCAGCGTGTTCCAATCACCGACTACGATGCATTCTACGAAAATTGGTTGTACGAAACCATCAAAGGCAAAAAAGACCATACCTGGCCCGGACGCATTAAATATTTTGCACTGTCATCGGGTACTACCGGTGCACCAAGTAAACGAATACCTGTGAGCACCGAAATGATTCGCTCATTTCAGCGGGTATCACTTAGGCAATTTTCGGTTCTCCATGAACTCAATCTTTCAGATTCTTTTTATAGTGCCAAAGTTCTTGCGGTTGGCGGTTCGACCAAACTTAAAAAAATTGGTCAGCACTTTGAAGGCGACTTGAGCGGCATCCTCAAAAAGCACACTTCTTTAATTGCGTCGCCATTTACCAAACCAAATAAGAAAATCACCAATCTGAAAGATTGGAAAGCAAAACTCCCATTAATGGTCCAAGAGGCGCCCAAATGGGATATCGGCATTATGGCCGGAATACCTAGCTGGTGTATTCTTTTACTTGAAGAAATAGTCGCGCATTACCAACTGAAGAGCATCCACGACATCTGGCCTAATTTTCAAGTTTATGTGCATGGTGGAGTCTATATGGATCCTTTTGTGGAAAGACTGAAAAAGGTTTCAGGTAAACCCGTGATCTTATTGGACACCTACTTAGCAAGTGAGGGCTATTTCGCTTATCAGACGAGCCCTAGGAAAAAAGGCATGACGCTGCTCATGAACAACAGTATTTTTTTCGAGTTTGTGCCGTTTAATGCTGAATATTTTGACGAATCTGGGGAACTTAAAAATAAGTACAAAGCGTATACCATTTCTGAAGTTAAGCCAGGCATCGACTACGCAATGGTCATTACAACAAATGCGGGTTTGTGGCGCTATATGCTCGGTGACCTCATTCGCTTTGTCGACACAACCACCCATGAAATTATTATTGCCGGAAGAATCAAGCAGTTTTTGAGCATTTGCGGTGAACACCTTTCATTGGATAATATCAATCAAGCACTCGTGCGGGTCAGTCAAGCACGGCAGCTATCGATATCGGAATATACAATTCATGCAGATGAGCAAAACTTAAAACACTGTTGGTATGTGGGTTGCGATACCGAACTGCCAGCCGAGGAACTGATGCATCATATCGATGAAGCGCTTCAGGCAACCAACGATGACTACGCCTATGTTCGAAAGCACAGTATGCCCTTGCCGAGCTTAAAAGTGCTTCCCACTGCTGTATTTTATGCATATCTAGAAAGTATAGGCAAACTTGGCGCGCAAAACAAAATGCCAAGGGTCATGAATAAACAGCAAGCCGATCGTTGGACAGCGTATCTTAGTGCAAACGGCTACCTTTAAAAGCTGACTTTTTCAAGAAAGTATACGCCAAATTTAACTCGATGGAGTGTCGGTAAACTGCTGCTGCAGCGCCTAAATCGGCGTCGTAAGATACCCCAAAGTCAAATGCGCCAAAATCGATAGATACATATGGTGCAATTGCCGCTGAAGATCTAAAATAAAGCCCTGTGGTGAGCAGTCGGGTACTGACCTCATTGGTGATTTGAGAGCTTCCTCTGAGCTGAATACGATACAAAGCGCCGAGCATACTTTCTGTATGACCACCTTGTCTGAGGTGTGTTAGGGAAAATTGCAAAGAAGAAACCTCATTGAGTCCCAGTGAAAAGGAAGCGTAAGCAACCAATTTTTGATAGAGTCGATCAGCAGAAAGCGTATTGTACTGCAAACGGGGGCGATTGACGTGTTGAACAGACAAGCCCGTTAGCAATGACCACTGACCGTCGCGGAGTTCTCCACGTTGATTTGGTTCATAGCGATAGGCTACACCAAGCCCTGCATCGACAAAAGCAAAATTGACAAAATCGTTTTCTTCTCCGGAATAGACACTTGGGTCTAGTGTAGTGCCATTCCATTGTGAGTAATATAGCAACTTACTGAAATCTGCCGAGCGCTGTTGTATAGCTGTTTGCAAACCAGCGTCAAGCCAATGGCCTTTTGCCAATGGGATATGCCCACTTGCTGTGAGTCCAAAAGATTTTTGAGACATGCGGGAATCACCACCGACATCGTTGCCATAAGAGGCCGCTATTCCTGCATATGCGCGGTCATTTTGACGCGAGCGGCCGGCTGTAAACTCGGCCATTCCGTAGCTTGTTAGAAATTGAGTACCTGAACCGATCCATTGGTTGCGGTTAAGCATGGTGAATTTCTCATAGCCCTTGTATGCACCGACAAACGCCGGGTTTAAGAATGGCATACTGCGGTCAGCTTGCGTCAGATGAAAATCTTGGGCTTGTAATTGTAAGCTCAAACCAATCGGGAGTGCAACAAAGAAGTTTCGCAAACGAAATCGCATAAGCTATCGGATTAAGGTGATATTACCTGTGAATTTCTTAGTACTTCCGTTTTCGTAGGTGACATCGCAAACATAAGCATAGACCCCAGAGTTACAAGGTTTGCCTTTATAAGCGCCATCCCATTTGAAAGTCTTGCTATTCGATGAGAAGACCAAATTACCCCAACGGTCAATGACTTTAAAGTTCAAAGATGCGACATCTTTTCCGGCAATTATTTGATAGACTTCATTGAGCCCGTTTCCGACGCCATTTGGAGAAAATGCAGTTGGGAAGAATATGCCTGTGGCACACTCAGGACTACTGCCATCAGGGTCGCAAGGGTCTAGAGGATTCGAACCATTAGTTACCTCAGTGCCGTCGTTAATGCCATCGCCATCGGTATCCGGATTATTTGGGTTGGTCCCAAGAACTCCTTCTTGCGCATCGGTCAGACCGTCAAAGTCGGTATCAATTTGGCAACCAGGAAGGGTGTCATCGGGATCACATGGATTGAGTGGGTCTGAACCGTTGGTAACCTCAGCGCCGTCGGTAAGGCCATCGCCATCGGTATCTGGGTTGGTTGGGCTCGTGCCCGCAGCATTTTCCTGACTGTTGGTGAGGCCATCGCCGTCTTGGTCACACGGACCTGCGTTTGCATTTGGAATACAAGGATTGGTGTTGTCTGGATCGAGTTCGTCCATAACGCCATCGCCATCGGTGTCTATTATAGAAGATTCGAGCGCATCTATGATGCCGTCGCCATCGGTGTCGGTTGGGTTAGCCACATTTCCTATTTCGGCGCAGTCGTTTTCACCGTCACCATCAGTATCTACCAAATTAGGGTTTGTTCCAACCGCAATTTCATCTACGTTCAGACAGCCATCGCCATCGAGGTCAGGAACATCAGGAACAAAAACAGCAACAATAGTTTCTGGACCATTGATGTTGATGAAGTTACTAGCCGTTGTACTCGGCAAACCTAGCGGGCCGGTGGTTACGGTCCAATGGCTAAACATGAAGCCTGGATTTGCAGTTGGCTCAAGTAAAGTTTGTATACCGCCAAAATAACTGGTAGTCCAAGGGTATGTTGGTGGATTGATTGAATTGACTTGAATGGTTCCGGCACCAGCTGGGCTGACGTCAAAAGTAGTGGCAAACGGACCTGACAATTGATAACAATCAATGAGCCCTTGTTCGAGGGCCAAACAGCGTTGGTTTACAAAGTTGCGCAGTTGTGTAACACGGGATTGCCAACCATTGTAACTGCCTCCCCATTTGGCACAGTGTGCGGTCATTTCTGGCTCAATTTCATTGACCATACTATCTAGCAAGGCAATCATGCTGGCACAACTAAACGAAGTATTGATGAGGTCGATGTACCTGGTAATGTAGTATTGTTCTACGGCAGGATTTTCATTGATTAATTTCTCGAGTATATCTGTGTGCCCTTGACCGCCCGGATTTGGCAAATTTTCTGCATTACATGGGTCCGCATTGGCGCTTGGATCCGGAATACCTGTATAGTTGATATAGTGACCGAATGTGGCGTCCATGTCCCAAAGTGCATATCCCCATTTTTTATGATTTCCATTGGTGTCTAAGCCTCGCCACCAAGCGGTGTTCCAATTAAGCCAATCTTGGTTCACCGTATAGGAGTTGATCATGAAGTAATCTGCTAAGGACTTCCAGCTGAGCAGCGAATCAACATAATTGAAGTTCGCAGGATTCGACATGTTGTTCGTTAGGATATAATTGCGTAGGGCATTCCAGCTGGGTTGTGCATTGGGTGCACCATATTCTTGCCATGTGCCGCCCCAAGTTTTGAGGTAATGGAGGTTGTATTTATTTTGATCGTAGTATTCATCTGTGTAGTCGTGGTCATCGGCTTTTTCGCGAATTTCGTAGACACCCCAGTAATTTCCGTTCAAATAGACAACCGCCGGGCGCCAGGTGCGTTCATCGAGTTTCATGTCGGCACGGATAGAAAGGGTATGAATAAAGGCATCGCGAATATGAGCCCCCTGTTCAAAAGGATAGTTGTCGCTGGCTCCTGGTTTCATGATGAGACGCTGAAAGCGATCGCGGTCTTTTTCTGGGAAGATTTCGTGTTCGATGTCTCCGTTGTGGCCATATTGATCGCGGCAAATGAAATCAAAACCACGTTGCGCATAGGCCCAAGAATCATTGCCATGCTTATTAAAATCACCTTCTGCCTCGTCTTTGAAAGAGCCATCTTGCTCAAAAAGCTCAAAAGAACCAATGCGGTTTGCTGGGTTTTGGCTGCCATTAGCCACCAAAGAATAAACACCTTGGCTACAGACTGAAACTACAGGAATTGTGTGAGTTACGTTGATAAAATACGTATTGGTTTCGGTAAAAGAGGAAAGGGTTGTGCCAAAAGCAGTGGCGCGTAAAACTTTTGTTGTTGGAATCGTAATTGGGCCGCTGTAAACCGTTGAGGTTGCAGTTGGATCACTGCCATCTAAGGTATAACGGATGGTTGCAGTTGGGTCGGCACAAGTGATAGAAACTGTTTGTGCACTTGGATAAAAGCCTGGAGCCAAACTAAATACAGGCTTTGGTGGGTAAAAGTTGACCGCACCCGTATTGTTGGCATTGGGTGTTGGCGTGGTGAAAAGCTTGAAATCATTGGCGCCGTTTGTCGAACGTCCGACAGAGTGATTCGCTTTGGTAAGGTGAACAATTTTAAAGGAATCCACAACCACTGCAGATGGATTCGATAATATGATCCAATCGCCTTCTGTTTGCGATAAATTAAAATTAGGGTGATATTGGTTTCCATTCACCGTATTGCGCTTAGAACAGAATACCATTTTAAAACCATTGGCGTTGATACTCCCACTCGGAATTTGCCATTTGGTCAGATTGGTTGCTTTATCAGAAAGGTACCAACCTGTAAGATCAACAGCAGCAGCAGTGGTGTTGTAAAGTTCGATCCAGTCTTCTCTTTCGCCATAGGCGTCGGCAGGACCGGTCACATTAGAGCAAGAATATTCGTTGATAACAACCTGCGAAAATGAGAGCAGTGGAAAGAGAATAATGAAGGAGAGTAGTAAGTGTTTCATTTAGCTTGGTTTAGCGGTACCAATATTACTGAAATATCGATTTTTATCCAAACAAACAGACGCAATAACTCCAGAAAAGTTGTTTTTTTCTTAACATTGCCAAAAAAAAGAAAATGAAACGTATCTCTGTCCTCTTAATGATTGCATTTATAGCATTGAATTTCACGAGCTGTAAAAAATATGAAGGCGAAGGTGGCCGCAGTAAAATCACTGGTAAAATCACTGTTAATGAGAAGCTGTACATAAACGGCGCACTCTCCCAAACGGTTAGCTATCCTGGTGCTACAGAAGATGTTTACATTGTCTATGGTACCCAAGACAGCATTTTCGACGATAAGATCGAATGCAATTACGATGGGTCTTTTAGTTTTAACTATTTATTCCCGGGAACTTACACCGTTTTTGCATACAACGAAGTATTCAATACAGGCAACTCCGTGACCAACAACGACGACGACTATTACACAAAAGTGCCGGTGAAATTCACCATAGAAGTTGGTAAAAATGAGACGGTTGATTTAGGTGAAATTACGGTCATCAGATAATGCGCAACTTCATTTTTGTACTGCTCTTTTTACCCGCATTTTCTTGGGGACAAAATAGCACCGTTTTCCAAGGTTGGAA
>JBJTNX010000170.1:0-4667 GCA_046074325.1 Sphingomonadales bacterium | reverse complement strand
TTCAGGAATGTCATTGTAGCGATCGATTTCAACTTTTGAAATGGAAGCATAGGGTGTTTGTGCAGTGAGCGTGTACTGACCTGGCTCGGCCCAGATCGTTTCAACTTTGTTGTCAGGGCCATATATGTTCACCTCGACCGGGCCATCGACTTGCCCCTTATTGGTCAACTTAATAACCGTTCCAGTTTTGGCAATCTGAACGCTTTTCAATTTAAAATCAATGTAATCTGTGGTTTGAATGAGGTCCTCAAACAACCAACTTAAATCTTTGCCGGTTTCGTTTTCGAGTACCTTTCGCAAATCGGCTGGTTGCGGATGTTTAAATTTCCACTGCTGATAATAGGCCGACATTGCTGCATCAAACTTTTCTGCTCCGAGATAATCCATCAGATAGAAAAAGATAACCCCTGTCTTTTGGTACATAATAGCGCCATAATTGAAACTAGAGAAATCATCTGAGTGTGTTTCCAATGGTTGGTCAAGGCCAAAACTAGCCAAAGAACGGTACATGATGTCGCCGGAATCGTGGTGATCGAGGTCATTGAGGTGGAAACGCCCGCCGGCAACCATATCTGAAAAACGCGTGTTGTCTGGGTATTTGGTTTGCACATAACGCATTTCATTCAGCGTATTGAGCCCTTCATCCATCCAGCCGTGCACGCGCTCATTAGAGCCCAAAATACCATAAAACCAGTTGTGTCCAACTTCGTGTACAATGACAACTTCCAGCTCTTCTTTGTTGCTGGAATTGCCTATAACGGTTATCATCGGGTATTCCATACCACCACCAGCACTAATGGTGCCGTCAATGGCAGTCACGTGCTTGTACGGGTAATCGCCATTCCATAGCGAATAATAGTAAGTACCATCATGGAGGTATTCAAGTGCATTCGCCCATAACTTGGCATTCTGCGGTGTAAACATGGCCCAAGTAGTGACTGTATCTTTTGAATGTGGTAAAACAACCTCACCTTGTAAGACCAAAAAGCGTTTGTCGGCAAACCAAGCGAAGTCGTGGACACGGTCTTGTTTGTATTGAATGGTTTTCCAGGTGCTTGCAGATTCGGGAAAGTTTTTAGAGCGGTCAGTCTCTTCTTTGAGTAATTTCTCTAGTTTTTTCTTGCTTTCGGCTACTTTCGTTTGTAAAAACGAAACTTCGCTTGCCGTTTGGAGCTCGCCGGTTGCACCCACCACATAGTTGGAAGGCACAGTGATTTTGACATCAAAATTGCCAAATTCCGAATAGAATTCACCTTGATTTAAATATGGCATGGCATTCCATCCATTTTGATCGTAGACCGCAGGTTTGGGGTACCATTGCGTAATTTGATAAGATTGGCCGATATGACCCAAACGAGAAAGACTGCCAGATGGTATCTTCACTTTGAAAGGCGTAGAAATCTGAATCTGTTGCCCAGGTGCTAGTGGGTTTGCTAAATGCAATATAACGATATCGATATGTTCAGGATCGTAGTTCCATTTGACTTGATTACCATTGACTTTGAAGTCAAGAGAATCGATGAAGCCGAGGTCTTTGGCTTCGGCTTTGGCTAATTTGTCGTCTTCGTTGCGCTTGAGCTGCTGCGCAAGAGCTGTTTCTTTATTTTTGTACGCATTGGGCCAAACGTGCATGTAAATAACGTCAAGCGTTTGGGGTGAATTATTCTTGTAGGTAAAAGATTCAAAACCACTTAAAGTATGATTCTTGTCATCGAGTTTGACCTCGATTTGATAACTGACATCTTGCTGAAAATATTGACTAAGTGCAGAGAAAGGCAGTAAGAGAAGGATTAATTTTTTCATTTAGCAAATTTGAAATAAAAGTACAAAGAATAAGGCACAAAAAAGCCACCCGAAGGTGGCTTTCAGCTATTGACGCATAAGGTCGAAAAAGGTTACAAGTTATAATTTGCTGATGCGCTGCACCAAGAAATGGTTTTCATCGGTAAAATGGATTAAATAAGTTCCTTGTTCAAATTCGCTCAAATCAAATTCAAAAGTAAGACCCATTGCCTTTTCATGAAGGAGCACTTTTCCATTCATATCGGTAATGGTAACTAGCCCATTGATCGATTGAGATAATTGAACATTAATCAAAAATTGCGTTGGATTTGGTGCAATTTGAGCAAATAAGCTAATGTTTTCCAAACCAAGTACGCCATCAACGCCGTCGCAGTTTTCGTCGATTCCGTTTCCTTCTGTATCGGTTGCGCCCGGATAAGCGGCGTTGTTACTGTCGTCGCAATCGCCATTTTGGGTGGCATAACCAGCAACCGGTGTGCAAGAAACAGTTGGATTACCTATTCCAAAACCGTCGCCGTCAAAGTCAAAATAATAATTGACAAAAGTAAGGCCTTCGTCGTTTTGGCCGTTACAGTTGTTATCAAAGCCATCGCAGATTTCTGGAGCACCTGGATAAATGGCATTGTTGTTGTCATCGCAGTCACCACCAATTGGAATCAAATTCACTGGCGCTTGACAAAATGGCGTACCCGTTGCGTCATCGCCAAAACCATCGTTATCGGCGTCGGTGTAATAAAGCACTGGAGCGACAACACTAGCGTTGTTGTCGTCGCAATCACCACTAGCCAAAACATAGCCAACAGGTTGCAAGCAAGCCACTAAAGTGATCGCTGTATTTCCAACTTGATCATTATCTAAATCTTGGTACCAAACGGTGTTCGGATTCACCGCTGCATTGCTGTCATTACAATCGGTGTTATTGGAAACATAACCAACCGGAGCGTTGCAAACGAGTGTGTCATTTGCTGCATCACCAAAGCCATCACCGTCGGTATCTGCATAAAATAAAGTGGGTGTAATCGAAATAGCGTTGCCCCAAACCGAAACGTTATCCATACGCAAGGTTGAAGTGGCAGTCGCTTGGTTGATGACATAAAAACGGAAGGTCACGGATCCGACATTCGCAAAACTTGCAGGAAGGAAGACCGTATCGGCTAGCATGACATTTCCATTCCATGAGGAAGCAATGGTATCAATGTTAGCCGTATAGTTATCGAGACTTGAACGCACAAAAATGGTTGGTGTTCCACCAGTCGAGCTCGTGCGGTGATTCAGGGCTAATTTTGACAAGTTTAAATTGGTACAATTAGCGCCTGTAATGGTAAATTGGTTGTATTGACCAGCATCAAAAGCCGCTGACTGATTCCAACCACTGCGGTTGAAAATTCCGCCACCTGTTGCACAAGAGTTACCTTGCGCTGTAAAATCTGAGAAGGTCCAATTTGAACTTGTATTTGTTGCAGCGACATCTTGGGTGGCACAGTCAATAGTACCTGCAAACTGATAAATACCAAGTTGCAGCGGCGCATCAAAACCATTGCAATCTTCGTCGATACCGTTACCAGCAATGTCAACAGCGCCTGGATAAATGGCGTTGTTGTTGTCGTTGCAGTCAGCGCTATTGGTAACGTATCCGGGAATAGCAGCGCAACCCGTCTGAGAGACCGCTGCATTTCCATATCCGTCGTTATCTAAATCTTGGTAATAAGTCAAGGAGCCAACAATAGTTAGATTGAGCGTAATGGTGCTGTCACAACCCCAAATATTTTGAGTGAGCTGAGTGTAAGTGCCAGAAGCACTGTATGTTTGGTTGTTTAAAGTATAAGCGCCACAATTTGTAATGTTCAAAGTTGAGGTATTTGCGTTGTGAATTGTCAAATTTAAATTGATAATAGAATCACAACCTGCCGCATTGGCGTTAGTCAATGTTTGTACATAAGTGCCAGAGGCAGTGTATGTTTGATTATTTAGCGAATATGAATTACATGCTGTAGCCGTAATCGTATTGTAACTAACGCAAGAAGAGGCTGCGCCTGGCGTTACCGATGCCCAGGTATCACCTGCGCGGATTTCATCGATTTCATAATTTCCTGTACCGGCAGCTTGACGCAAGAAAACGGACTGAATTCCATTTGCAGGCCAAGTAGAGGTACCGCCCGCGTTGGTAACACCTGCAGCAGGCTCTGCCGCTCCAGGAACAGGGTTGACCCAAAGAGAAGAAGTAATTACGCCGGCTGCGGCAGGAGCGCTGGCTTTGGCGACAACAAAAAGTGTTGTGCCAATCGCATATTCAGTTGAGATATAGGTTGCCACCGCACCGGTACCACCCGTCGTATTGAGGATACCTAATTGGAAGGTATTCGGGGTTGCGCCAAGTTTAATAAATAAACGAGGAAAATAAATGGTAACGCTTGCACCAGCGGTTCCACCAAAACCGATAAAATAAGCCCCAGTAGTAGTTAGACCGGTGGTATTTGTAACGTTTAATAAAAATGAAAAATAGCCCTGTGTTCCGGTAGTGGTAAAGGCTTTATTGATGTCTTCGGTCGCTGTATTTGCTAAACTGATTCGATTGCCAACAGACGCCTGAAGACCCGCGAAAGACAAGCTGTTTCCCGATGTAGATGGCGTCGTTAAAGCTTGGATTTCGCCTGTAGTGCCACTGTGCGTAGCCCAACCATTGGCTACAGCAGAACCTGTAAAATTAAACGATTCGAATGCTTGAGCGAAAACATTGACGCTCAGAATGGTAAGAATAAAAAGTAAGCCTTTTTTCATAGATTGATTTTTGGTAGGGTAAAATTACAACTTTGTCCGTTAATATACGGCAACATGAGTTGAAGAAGGCAATAAAAAAGGGTGAA
>JBJTNX010000169.1:0-4830 GCA_046074325.1 Sphingomonadales bacterium | reverse complement strand
AAAATAAATCGGTCAGGGTTAGCGTTGACGTATTCGGTAAAATCCGCTCTTTCGCGCATGGCCAATGCAGCATAAGCAATGGCTTCTGGTGTCATTTTATTTGCTTCCTCCATGAGGCCTTCAATAAAAAATGGATGCAACTGGGGCATAGCAAACAAATTTGGAATGGCTTCTCTAATGAAGTGTGACTTTGCATGTTGTACTAACTGAGCCACGCGCAAGCGATCTTGCTTTTTTTGTTCGGAGTCCGACCAGCAATTGGAATTAAGTAGAATTAACTTTTGAAAGCCATGGCATTGTGCAAGTTCGAGACCGACATAAGCGCCCATGGAATGCCCCACGATTGTGAATTGGTCTACCTTTAGGAAATGAAGTACTTTTTCTACTTCATACGCCATGGATTTTATGGATGGATTGCCATCTGACAGTTCAGACTGACCATGACCCGGCAAATCGATGAAAACGCATTGGATGGGTAATTTTTCCAATGGTAAAGCAGCCCACATGGTGGACGATTCCAAAAACCCATGCAAGAAGACCCAGACCGGACCTTCTCCTTGAAGATGATAATGTAGCATCTAATTATGCATTCATCAAGGCTTCAATTTCTTCAGCCTCAATTGGAATGTTGCCCATTAGATTGAACGGCGCACCGCTCGGCTGAACAACAACATCATCTTCTAAACGGATGCCTAAACCTTCTTCAGGAATATAAATGCCGGGTTCTACCGTAAAGACCATATTGGCAGCAATTGGCTCATGCCACAAACCCACATCGTGGGTATCGAGACCCAAAAAATGGGAGGTGCCATGCATGAAATACTTTTTGTAGGCTGGCCAAGCAGGATCTTGGTTTTTGATGTCTTCCATGGAAATGAGACCGAGCCCAACCAATTGTTCTTCCATGAGCAGCCCCACTTGCTTGTGGTATTCGGCCATAATAGTGCCTGGAACTAATAACTTGGTGGCTTCATTTTTAACGTGTAATACAGCATTATAAACTGCTTTTTGACGTGCAGTAAAACGACCGTTAACAGGTATACAACGCGTGAGATCAGAACTGTAGTTAGCGTATTCTGCGCCAACATCTAGTAAAATGACATCGCCATCTTGGCATTGTTGGTTGTTCTCGATATAGTGTAACACACAGGCATTTTTACCGGAGGCAATAATTGGTGTATAGGCAAAACCTTTTGAGCGTTTGCGCAAAAATTCATGTGCCAATTCGGCCTCGATTTCGTATTCCCAGACACCAGGCTTGATGAAATTCAGTAACCTGCGTACACCAGCCTCGGTAATATTACATGCCGTTTGCATGAGTGCTAGTTCGCTCTTTTCTTTGATGGAGCGGATCTTGTGCATAATTGGCGCCGATTTATATACTTGATGGGCAGGATAATCTGATTTGACTTGCTTAATGAAGCGGTCTTCACGCGTTTGAACTTCAGTATTGGCGCGTAAATGTTCGTTGGTGTTGAGGTAAATGCCACTCGCCTCAGCCATCATTTGTTTGAAAATAGTAGGGAACTGCTGCAGCCAATAAACGGTCTGGATGCCAGAGGTTTCAAAAGCAGTTTGCTTGGTCAGTTTCTCTCCTTCCCAAATGGCAATAAGCTCACTGGTTTCTTTCAAAAATAAAACCTCGCGGTGGGCCGGGTTACTGGCCGTTGGAAACAAAACTAAAATAGACTCTTCCTGATCTACACCAGACAAATAGAGGATGTCGCGGTGCTGGGCAAAAGGCAAGGTGCTATCGGCAGAAACCGGATAGATATCATTTGAATTAAAAACAGCCAAAGTGCCGGCTGCCATTTGCGCCGTAAATTTTTGACGATTGGCAATATATAATGCGTTGTCTATGCGATCGTATTTCATGAAAACAAGTTTGAAAGTAAAATTAAGGGTTCTCTTTGAACCAACTTGAATAGAGCACATAATTATTGGCAATGCGCTGAACCTCTCCGGCAAATAACTCGGGAGAGAGTGTTTTAATTTTCTTGGCTGGAATACCCGCGTAAATAGACCAAGACTCGACGCGCGTGCCTTCGGTGAGCACAGCTCCAGCTGCCACAATGCTGTTCGTTTCGATGTAGCAATTGTCCATGACTATTGAGCCCATTCCGATGAGCACGTTGTCTTCGATGGTACAACCGTGAACCAATGCGTTGTGGCCAATGGAAACATTGTTGCCGATTTGGACGCTCGTCTTTTCGAAAGTGCAATGTAAAACAGCACCATCTTGAATATTGACTTTATTGCCCATTCTGATGCTATTGACGTCGCCCCGAACTACCGCCGAAAACCACACCGAACATTGTTCACCCATCTGAACATCTCCTACAATTGTTGCATTTTCTGCCAAAAAACAATCGGGACCAATTTGTGGTGTGATACCTCTACATGCTTTAATGAGTGCCATAAAAGCAAAGGTAATAAAATGCGCTTAGTCTTTGGTAGGCTGCTTGCGTAGATGATACAAATCAAAACCGTCAAAATCTTTCTGATGGTAACATTCAAAGCCAAAACGCTCGTAGATGAGCACATTTCTAGAAAGACTTGTCTCCGCATAAATTGATGCATTTTGCCGATCTGCTAAGCTAAAGAGATCTTTCATGAGTTCTCGGGCCGCAGGGCCCCCTAAAGCCTTATCTGAAACCGCATAAAACCAAACATATAAATCATGGGGTTGGCATGTGCGTAACAGTTGGACTTGTTTTTCAGTGCGTGAGATTGCGGGTAAACGACGCCAAGCAAAGCAGCGCAAGGCCATCCAATATTGACTGCATTTTTCGATGAAAGTAAGCTGTAATTTGGATGCTTCAAAAACAACAAGCACGCCTTCTCTATCTTCAGAGAAGTAAATTCCTCCTCGTTTAATTGCAACCCGTATGACATGCCTGGTCATGATGGCTATTTTTCGCTTTAGTCTTTTATTACCTAATAGATATAAAATATGAGGATTGTCAATAAAAGCCTCTTGAAAAATCCGGATAACCCTTGATTTATCGTTTTTGGTAGCGAGCTGCATCATGCTACAATATTACTTGTGTTAATCGCAAAATAGAAAACGAATTTTACAAGTGCTTAGTTTTTTGTTGTGATTTTCGCAACTTGTAACTTTTGTATATACATTGCGTATAAAGCCCGTTCTTATCTCAACAAATGAAACGCGTCTTCAAAAGCAAATGGTTTAAAATCCCTTACAACATTGCCCTTTACGGATTTGCCGCATATGGCGTAGTGCTTGTTGGTATCTTCGTAGCACTCAAATTAAGACTTACCGACGACAAAGGTTTAGTGGACAACAACAACCGCTACTTTCAGTCGATGCACGACAAATACAACCAAAACTTTAGGGTAGACAGTGCTTCTTTGGTTAAATACCGGAATGAAATTTTACAGCGTATCAATTTGGTAAATGAATATTATCCGAAAAATGCCAAAATCATTTTGGATGCCTGGGCGCAATCCAAATCCGAAAAAACAGCACTGCAAATGCTAGCCGCTGTTGACCTCAAACTCAAAGAAAACAAATCGTATCAATTGCGCTTAAAGGCCTTATTGGCCAAACAACAAAGCAACCAGCGCGCCAAAGGTGGAAACGCCTTTGAATGGATGAATTATGTTGAATGGAGTTATTTTAAAGAAGCCGTTGCCAAAGACAAGCGCTACATCGACTCCGCAGCAGCTGCCTGTGGGGTAGAGCCGCGTATGATCGTCGCTTGTTTAGTGGGGGAACAAGTTCGCTTGTTCAATTCCAGAAGAGAGCGCTTTAAAGATTTTGTGGCGCCACTTAAAACATTGGCGCTCGAAACGAATATGTCATTTGGCGTAACCGGAATCAAAGAACACACCGCACGCAACATTGAGAATTATTTGAAAGATCCGGGTAGCCCTTATTATTGTGGCGCCCAATATGAACACCTCCTCGATTACGATTCAACGCGCAATTACAACAACCAACACAACGACACACTCAGCTTGAGGGTCAAACGACTCGTTCAATACAAAGATCATTATTACTCTTATTTATATGCCGGAATATTTATCCGACAGATAGCGACGCAATGGAAAAATGCGGGTTACCCTATTGACGAGCGTCCAGAGATATTAGCATCCATTTTCAATTTAGGGTATAACAAGTCGAAACCTAAAAAAAATCCTGCTGTGGGAGGCTCCAATTTCATGATCCGAGACAAAGAATACACTTTTGGAGGTGTGGCTTATGATTTCTATTATTCAGGAGAACTTTTGGAAGAATTCCCGTATGCCGCGGTAAAGATTAGCCGTTGAGTGTAGCCCCGATTATCTGAGCAATCCTTGCTTTGATTGTTGCCTCTACTTGCTTTGAAACCAATATTTTAACTACACAAAATGTCTCTAGACTTTGGTCTAAAATCTGGATTTTTTCTTTTTTAAGAAAGTCCATCACCAAGTGCATTTTTTGGTAAGAGAACGTAAGCGTTAGTTCGACCTCTTCCTCTTTTTCGACTACTTGAGCAGCTTCCAACGCTTCTCTTGCCGCTGTGCGATACGCATTAATTAAGCCACCAACGCCGAGGTTAGTACCGCCGTAGTAGCGGACTACAGCAACGAGTACATTAGTTATATCGAAAGCTTGAATTTGACCTAAAATCGGCGGGCCGGCTGAATTCGAAGGCTCGCCGTCGTCAGAAGACCGATACAAATTATGATCTGCACCTAAGCGAAAGGCCGAGCAAACATGAACTGCTTGGTGATGCTCTTTGCGTTTTTGGGCAATAAACTCCTTGATCTCTTGCTCTGTTGATACCGGAACAGCAAAAGCCAAAAACTTAGAGCCTTTTTCTT
>JBJTNX010000168.1:0-12941 GCA_046074325.1 Sphingomonadales bacterium | reverse complement strand
CCTGCATTGCGCAAAGCCGCAGCATCCTTCTTCCCTACGTTCGCTCGGAGCGAACCGCTCAAATGTGCTGTTTTCATGTTATATATTAATTTAAGAGATTACAAAATGTGAACTAATCGATTCGTTGTTGACCAAACGTTTGATGACATCTGCAAAGAGGTCGGCAACACTCAAGACGCGAATTTTATCGCTTTGTTGTTGCAAAGGAATGGTGTCGGTAACGATGAGTTCGGTGAGTTTTGAAGCGGCAATTCTTTCAAATGCTGGGCCACTTAGAACGGCATGTGTAGTAAACGCACGCACACTTTTAGCGCCTTTTTCAATGAGGAGGTCTGCTGCTGTAGTGAGCGTACCGGCGGTATCGCACATGTCGTCAATGATAACGACATCTTTGCCCATGACGTCACCGATGACGGTCATTTCGGCAATTTCGTTGGCTTTTTTGCGGTGTTTGTGACAAAGTGCCAAGCCGCAATTGAGGTTTTTGGCGTAAGAATTAGCGCGTTTAGCACCGCCTGCGTCAGGTGCAGCAACGACTAAGTTCTGTTGATCGAGTTTTTCGACTTCTTTAAAAAACAGCGTGGATGCAAAAAGATGGTCTACTGGAACTTCGAAGAAACCTTGTATTTGGTCGGCGTGGAGGTCCATGGTCATGACGCGGTCAACACCAGCCGCCATGAGCATGTTGGCTACTAATTTAGCGCCAATTGCCACCCTTGGTTTGTCTTTGCGGTCTTGACGCGCAAAACCAAAATAGGGTATAACAGCAATGATTTTTCTTGCTGAAGCGCGTCTTGCGGCATCAACAAGAAGAAGTAATTCGAAAAGGTTTTCTGTAGGCGGCATAGTGGACTGAACAATGAAGACGTCTTGTCCACGAACGGTTTCTTCAAAAGAAGGCTGAAATTCGCCGTCTGAAAAGACGCTCACTTTGACATCGCCTAAGGACGTGCCAAAAGACTTAGCTATGTTCGATGCTAATTGTTCGGAAGCCCTGCCTGCAAAGATTTTTACGCCCACGATACTTAAAATTGGATGCAAAGGTAAGGAATTAAGAACTAATTTTGTAACACAATGAGTCAAAAGCTACAATTTTCCTTGTTCAAACGCTTATTTAGCTTTGCCAAGCCCTATCGAAAACTTCTTTTTGTAGCCGTTAGCGCCACGATTTTACTTGCCGCACTATCTCCATCCCGGCCTTATGTAATCGGCCAAATCATAGACCGTTATTTATTGCGCGATAAAGACCCAAATATGTTACTGTTGGGCTCTGTTTTGGTGTTGGTTATGCTTATGTTAGAGGCGATTCTACAAGTTATAGGCACGTATTTTTCCAACTTACTTGCACAATCTGTTATTCGGGATCTGCGTCAAAAAGTCATTCAACATTTTATGCGTTTGCGCATCGCGTATTTCGATAAAAATCCAGTGGGGGCAATGGTAACGAGAGTTGTTTCTGACATGGAGGCTATAACAGAGGTGTTTTCTTCGGGCATCATGGATATTGCTGCCGATATGCTTTCCTTATTGCTCATTATTTTATTTATGTTTTTGACGGATTGGCAACTTGCTTTAATGACATTACTGCCAGTGCCGTTGTTAATTTGGGCTACACGTATTTTTGCGCGTGCCATGAAAACCTCTTTTCAGCAGGAGCGCCAGGCCGTTACCAAGCTCAATACTTTTGTGCAAGAGCGCCTAACCGGCATGAGTTTGGTTCAGCTCTTTAACCGTCAAAAGCAAGAGGCAAAGCAATTTGAACAAATCAATGCAGAACATCGTGCTGCACACATAAAAGCGGTATGGGCAAACTCTATCTTCTTTCCTTTTGTGGAGCTACTGAGTTCTATGTCAATTGCTGCATTATTAGTTTGGGGTGCTGTTCAAGCTGTCGGCAAAACGGACGAGCAAGTGCGCAATATGTTTGGAGAGCTATTTGCCTTTGTGTTTTGGATTAGTCAATTATACCGCCCAATCCGGATGTTAGCAGACAAATTCAATGTATTACAACGCGGTACGGTTCGTGCTGAGCGAATTTTTGCGGTTCTCGATGAGCAAACTGATATTCAACAAAAAGGAAAACTCACCGACGTAGATTTTCAGCAGCAACTCTCTTTTAAAGGCGTTCATTTTTCATATGTTCCTGACCAGCCAGTTATCATTGACTTGAACTTAGAAATCTTGCATGGTCAAACAGTTGCAATTGTCGGGTCAACTGGTTCTGGAAAAACAACATTAGTCAATTTACTCGGCCGTTTTTATGAGCACCAGTCAGGTCAAATATTAATCGGGGACATTCCAATACAAGAAATCGAATTAAATACCTTGCGTAAAAATATAGCCATTGTACTGCAGGATGTCTTTTTATTTTCAGATAGTATTTTCAACAACATCACCCTTGGGGACCCATCTATATCATTAGAACAAGTGATCTCCGCGGCCAAAGAAGTTGGAGCACATGATTTCATTAGCGCGTTGCCGAATCAATATGAGCACCAAATAGGAGAGCGAGGCGGCACACTTTCTACAGGGCAACGTCAATTGCTTTCTTTTATCAGGGCATACGTTTATCAGCCTTCATTACTCATTTTGGACGAAGCTACGTCTAGTGTGGATAGCGAGAGTGAGTTTTTAATTCAACGCGCTACAGAGAAGCTTACACAAGGCCGTACCTCAATCGTTATTGCACATCGCTTGTCTACGATACGCGGTGCCGATCGTATAATTGTCATGGAAAAAGGCCACATTATAGAACAAGGCACACACGAGGAATTACTCGCTTTGAACGGGCATTACAAAAACTTGTCCGATAGACAATATTTCAATCAAGAAGCATGAAACGATTAAAGATTGGCGGCGTACCAGAGCACTTCAATTTGCCGTGGCGCTTGGCTATAGAAGAGGGCAAATTCAAAAACGCGGGTATCGAGTTGCATTGGTCCGACATGACCGGCGGTACTGGTCAAATGATCAAGGGATTACAAGCCGGTACGCTAGACATAGCTGTATTGTTAACAGAAGGCATTACAAGAGCAATTTTGAAAGGCTTAGAAGCCAAAATATTGGCGGTCTATGTGCAGAGCCCTTTATGTTGGGGAATTCATGCACCAGCGAATAACACGATTTCTTCGTTAGCAGCCCTAGACGGTGCTACATTTGCCATTTCTCGTGAAGGTTCTGGCTCTCATTTGATGAGTTATGTGCTTGCGCAGCGAGAAGGTTGGGAGCCAAACGCATTGTCTTTCAATGTGGTCGGTGATATTTATGGCGGCTTGTGGGCACTCAACCATGGTGAAGCCGAAGGGTTTCTATGGGAAAAATATACCACACAGCCTTTTGTCGACCAAGGAAAACTTAAGCGCATTGGCGAAGTATATACCCCATGGCCTTGTTTTGTTATAGCTGTTAGAGACGAGGTATTGGCTGCTGACGCTAATTTGTTACACGCCATCTTACCAATTATCCAGGCACGCGCTACCGAACTTAAAAATTCGCCAGACGCAGCAGAAGTTTTGGCTTGGCGTTATGCACTTAAGAAAGACCAGGTAGAGGCATGGCTGCGCCAAACAGAATGGGCAACATCTTCATCTATTCAAACAGCCGATTTAAAAGTAACGGTCGAGACACTCGAAAATTTGGACCTGGTTACTAAAGAGGAGGCCACCAATTGGGCAGAAAAACTGTTGCCATGAAGTTTTTTTTGGCCGTCGGTGTTTTCGCTTGCCATGTAGTTGTTTTGGCGCAAGGGCTGGACTTAGGTGCTACCTCATATGCACCGAATTTTGTAGCTAACTTAGCAAGCCAATGCAATGAAACCTCAGGTCTTGTTTTTTCCAATGACACCATCTTTTCGATCAACGACAGCGGAAATCAACCTAAAGTACAGGCGCTAAGTGCAGTCAATGGCCAATTGTTGGCTGAATGGTCTCTGACAAATGCTGTAAATAAAGATTGGGAAGCGCTAGCCCTGAGCCCACAACAAATGTTTGTGGGTGATATCGGCAACAACATGGGCAATCGCAGTATTTACGAGTTGTATCGTTTTGAGCGCAATCAGTTAACGGTAATGAATACGACGATTAGCGTCCAGAAACTTGTTTTTACGTTTGCCGATCAACCTGCAGGGGCCTTCCCAGCAAACGCACACAATTACGATGCAGAGGCCATGTTCTTTTGGCAAGATTCATTACACATCCTTTCTAAAAATTGGCAAAACTTATGGACGCGTCATTATGTTTTGCCTACGAATTGGCAAGACACGCTAGTCGTAGAACCGCGTGATTCTTTCTATGTAAATGGCTTGGTCACGGACGCTGTCTTTGATGGGTCATCCAACCAAGTATTTATGCTCGGTTATAAAAAAGAGAGTACAGGGCTGTATTCATCATTTATGTACCGTCTGTTAGGGGTTGATCAAGGCTTATTTGCTGGTAATTTTCAAAGGGTTGAACTAGGTTCGACCTTAACTTTAGCCCAGACAGAAGGCATTTGTATCTCGGGCCCTCAAGCAGGATTTATTTCAGGAGAGCAAATTGTATCCGTTGTTACAATCGCACCAAAATTGCATGCTTTTGATTTGACTGATTTAGTGCAAATAGCAGATAAGGAACCTCTAGATATTTATTTCAATGGCACCATTTTGTATATACCTCAACAGTTCCTTCCTACTTTTCAATTGATTGATACAAGTGGTCGTGTTGCAATTAATTGGACTCAGAATAAAAACCACCAAGACCTTTCGAAATTATTACCAGGAACCTATTTTTTAATTGGCCCCAATTTTCGTCGTACTTGGGTGAAAACCAATTAGATAATTTACCTTTTGTTCTTTGCCTTTCGGCGATTGCTCAGTAGGTACTGCGATTTATTCATTTGTAGGCTTGTGGAAAAGAATATCGCTTACATTCATAATATAAAATCCGCATTATGATACCACTTGTACCCGCGTTTGATGCAAATTTTTGGTGGGCTGTTGCAGCAGTCTTAGCGATTTTGAGTATTATTTTTGCCGTGTTTATTACCGACAGAAAAAATTAAAATTGTGCGAGTGCACGCTTGATCTCTTTGTCTTGGGCATTCATGACCCGATAATACCCATTTTCTAAGAATAGGTGTCTGGCGATTTCTGCCTTGAGTAGCAAACGGATTTTTTCTTTGCTGTGTTGGTATTCGTTTGGTTGAATCTTGATCTTGAATTCTTTAGCAGCAAATGCTGTAAACGCCCGTAATAGCGGCTCATCAACTTTGAAGTTTTCCACAAAATCAGCTAGCTTAGGCGCTAATTCCGATTGGTTCAAGTAATCAAAAGCAAACGCGTTAAATACACCGCTCCATTGCAGTTCTGATAAATATAGTGAGGTCCCTGAGGTGTCTCCGGGTACAAATACATCTGGCATAATTCCACCGCCACCGTACACTGTTCGGCCTTTTCTTGTTTTGAATTTCAGTGAATCTACAAATACGCTAGGATCTGGCTTAAAGAATTCTTCGGTTAAGGCTTTTTGTTCGTCTTGTTGATAGGCTTCATACCCTTTTTTGTATGGTCTTTGAATAGAACGCCCAGATGGCGTGTAGTATCTAGCAACGGTAATGCGCAGGTTGCTGCCGTCTTGAAGACGCTTATCCTGCTGAATAAGCCCTTTTCCATAGGAACGACGACCCACGATCATGGCACGGTCGTTGTCTTGAAGAGCCCCAGCTAAGATTTCACTAGCCGATGCAGATTGCGCGTCAATGAGTACGACCACTTTTGTTTTTTCGAGCACACCAGCAGCTGTAGCCTTGAACTTTTTTTCTTCGCTGTGTTGTCCTTTTGAACTCAGGATGAGGTACCCGTTAGGCAGAAATTCGTCGGCAATTTGAATAGCTGCATCCATAGTGCCGCCGCTATTGCCGCGGAGGTCGAGCACCAATTTGTTCATCCCTTTAGATAAAAGTTGAAGAGCCGCAGTGTGGAATTCCTGGGCTGTAGGTACAGAAAATTGAGAGATTTGAATGTATCCTGTTTGAGGCTGAAGCATGTAGGCACAAGGCACTGTAGAGATAGGAATGGTATTGCGTGTAAGGGTTACATTGATTTTTTTGCGTTTTCGATAAATCGTGACTTTTACTTTCGTTCCTGGAATGCCTTTGAGACGAGACATGACTTTCTCGTTGGAGATGGATTTGCCTGTTGCGGCTTTGCCATTGACGGCAATGATGCGATCACCGCGTTTAAGCCCCCCTAGGAAGGCCGGAGAGTGCATATTGACATGAGTAACACAGATTGTGTCCCTAAACAATAAAAAACGCACTCCAATGCCCCCAAACGCAGCGTTGGTTTGTTCGTCGAGTAATTTAATGTCTTTTGCCGCGATGTAATTACTGTGAGGGTCAAGCTTGTGCAACATTTCAGAAATGGTTCTTTCGAATATTTCTTCTTTGTTGATTTTGTCGACGTATTGCTGATCGAGCACTTCAAAGATTTGACTGAGTTTTTGAAGTTCTTTATTGCTTGAACTGGCGCCTCCAAATAACTGACTTCCGATATAAATGCCTGCCGCAGCAATTACCGCAAGTAGAACAGGCAACCAATAAAGCGATTTTGGAGTTTGGTCAGACATCGTCTATATTTTCTATTTGTTGTATTTCGAGCCCAGCTGATTTTAGAAATTCGACGCCAGATAAATCTTTGTAAGCTTCTTGGTAAACCAAGCGCTTGATGCCTGATTGTAAGACCAGTTTGCTACAGTCTTTGCAAGGAGAATGAGTAAGGTAGAGGGTTGCGTCTTTGCAATTGTTGGTTGAACGTGCCACTTTGAGTATGGCATTTGCTTCGGCATGCAAGACATACCAATGTGTCTGGTTGTCTTGGTCTTCGCAGCAGTTATCGAACCCCGCTGGCGTGCCGTTGTAACCATCAGAAATAATAATGGCGTCTTTGACAATAATTGCACCAACCTGTTTGCGCTTGCAGTGAGACAAACGAGCCCAGCTAGCCGCTAAACGCAAATACGCTTTATCGTAGCGTGTTTGTTTATCTGTGGAAACGTTAGGCACCATGTCTGATATGACCGCCAAGATAGCCGGTGAAAGCAAATAACACGAATGCAATAATTCCAATGACCAAGGCGCCCAATGCAATTTTTTTACGGCTAGACCATTGTGCGCGTTCGGCCCAAAGCCCTACGATGGCAACTGCACTGAGAAGAAAGATGAAAAACAAAGTGTTTTCTGCCATTTCTTCGTGGAGGTGAATGACTTTGTGAGAAATACCACCGATATGTTCGACGTGCTCTTCAGCGTCTTCTCCGCTGAAATAGGCAACAACGCCGCCAATACCACTAATTAGTAGTAGAATATAAGCACTAAATGTGGTTTGGAATTGTGGCTTGAAAAAGGAAATGGCTAAGAGTAATACGCCAAATAAAGAACCCAATATGGGCAAGTGATTGCTGAGTAAGTGAATATAAGCCATTGGATGTATGGTTTTGTGCTACTAAAAGTACGTAAATTTTTACTAGCTATAGTAGGGGGAAATCATTAAATAAACCACAACGCCTGTTACGGCAACATATAACCAAATGGGGAAAGCAAATTTAGCCCACTTCTTGTGTTTTTGGTAGTTGCCTTCCCAAGCATGCAAATACGTAAAGAGTACGACGGGTATAACCGCGATACTCAGTAAAATGTGGGAAAGCAATAAGATAACATAAGGAAGTCGTGTCGATTGAACAGCGTTTTTTTCTAGATCAGATAAGATGCCGTCGTGATTGGAGTCTCCGTATACGGTAGAAGCGGAGGTCATGTGGTAGGCAACGTAACATAGCAGGAATAATACACTAAGCGCGAGTGCAATTTGAATGGTTTTTTGATGTTGTTGTATTTTGCCGTTTTTGATAAAAACAAGCGCTAAAATCAAAAGGCAGGCAGTTGCTGCATTAATTCCGGCATAAATTGGCGGTAGAAAAGAAAAATCGACACCTTCAACTTTAATTCCGAACAAAGCCGCTACGGCAATGGGAATAATGATAGAAATGGCGATAATCCATTTGCGCAAATTGGAATTAGTGGGTTGTGATGTGGTACTCATGTTGAAGTAAGTTTTTGGTTTCTGAAAGGAGACGTTTGTATTCTTTTTGATTGACGCTTAAATCGGGCTGAACAACTTCATATACGCCGCGCACATACCCTTTTTTGTCGACGAGCGTAAAAGCACCAGAATGTGCATATCCGCCAAAAGCCTCTGCTTCTCTTCCGGCGAAAATAAGAAAATGATCAATGCCTAATTGATGCGTAAATGATTCATCACCAGTTAAAAAAACCCAGTTTTTATTGCTGATGCCTAGTTTCTTTTTATGTGCTTTGAGTGCGCTAGGCGTATCGTGGTTGGGGTCAATAGAGAAAGAAAGGTATTGTATGTGTTTTTCGTAAGGGCGTAGTTCTTTTTCAATGATTTTAAGCTGCGTATTCATGATAGGGCAAATACTCGGACAGCTTGCAAAGAAAAATTCGCTAATCCAAATCTTTCCTGCAAAGTGCTTGTTGCTTACTTGAATAGAATCTTCATTTAAGAAGGTAAAGTTTGGTATCCGAGGATAAATAGTATCTGTGATGGTTTTACCGTTGTGCTGTCGATAAGCGAGGTCGTAATTGCCTAAATAGGGCAGTTTTTTGGGCTTCGGTTCTGTGCAAGACAAGAGCAGCACTGAGACCAAAATTAAAATACTAACGAGATTTTTGAGCACGTTCCTTGTCGTATTGTTTCATTAATAACGCCAGGTGTTCTTTCATTTTGCGAATCATGCCTTCGGTATGGCCATTGATGACCATGCGTAGGTGGTTGCGCTTGTCTAAAAGTAAGATGAGTTCGTTGTAAGACACACCGCCGAAATACTTCTTATCCTTAACAATAAGTTTCTGGCCATTGTTCGAGAGGTTGTAAAAATCTTTTGGATCTGCACTTACAAGTTGCCAAAGCTCGGGGTCGTAACCTTCGACTTTGGAACGAAGCATTGCTTGAATATCGAGCAGTGCTGCTTCAGATACGGGATTGCCTATCGAATCGACAACTATAGAGAGCATGC
This sequence comes from Sphingomonadales bacterium, assembly GCA_046074325.1. Classification (GTDB taxonomy): domain Bacteria; phylum Bacteroidota; class Bacteroidia; order Flavobacteriales_D; family Crocinitomicaceae; genus UBA952. The sequence goes on along the minus strand of JBJTNX010000168.1, from coordinate 3,876 downwards.
GCACTTGTTTGAGCTTTTTGCGTTTATTCGTGCGTAGGTCTTTATATAGGTTTTGTGTAAGTGGAAAAAATGCCAAACCGCAGTCGTAAGGACAAGTGGTTTGGATGGTGTTGATGATGACTACTTGATCTTGATAGTCGTTGAGGGTTTTGGTTTGTTTACCGAGGTGGTTGTAAACAGAAAAGGTTGGTGTGCTCACCAACCCGTAATCTGCTAATACTTTAAAACGGTGATCACAACCACGAGTGGCAATGAAGATTAAAAAAAGCGCCGGACCAAAGACCAATGACAGCGCTAGGATAGAGCGCTTTTTGCTGCGGGTAGCGACTTTCTCTTGCATGTTTTATTGCCACATAGTTTCCCAAACGCTGCCAACGGCTGCGCCTTCCCAGAGGGCAATGAAAATCAGATAGAGAACAAAAATAAAGTAGGGAATCAAAATGACATTGCGCAAGTATTTTTTCTCGTCGCCGAGGTGCATAAATACCATGACGATGTATCCTGCTTTGAGTAGGGTAAGAAGAATAAAGATGATTTTAACAGCTGTCCAATAATCAGAAGATTGTTTGATGCTGGCACCAATAAACACCTCTACAATGGTTACCAATGTGAGCAACAAGGTAACTTTGTAAATTTTTTGACGAATTTGTTTGCCTTTTTCTTCGTCGTGGTGTGCGTGGAGCGAATATTCTATGAGGTCGTCTCTTTCCATGATGTGTGTTGATTAAGAGAATTACAATAAATAAAAGAAAGTAAATACGAAGACCCATACGAGGTCGACAAAGTGCCAGTATAAACCAGTTTTTTCAACCATTTCGTAGTGACCGCGCTTGTGGTAAGTACCCGCTAAAACGCCGAGCAAAATGAGGATATTGATAATTACTCCAGAGAATACGTGGAAACCGTGGAAACCTGTAATGAAGAAAAAGAACTGCGCATATTGTTGTGGGCCGTATTCATTTTGCTTCATGTTGGCACCGTAGATGACGCGGTTTTTTTCACCGGCGTAAAGTGCTTCGTAGTATTGCTTTTCAGCAGTTTTTCCTGTGATTTCTTTGCCGCCGACTTTATTGATTTTACCATCGCGTTTGATGATAAGTTTCATGTCGTGGTCGTGGGCTTTATTGATTTTAGCAACTGCGCCGTCTGCTAGGCGGATGGTGCCATTTTCTAAATGCCCCTGTTCTGCAGCGTGCTGAAATTGGTGCATGAGGTCTTCTTTGATGACTGCACCAACTTTGTGTTTTTTGCCAGCCTCAATGACTGTAAAGTTTTTGATTTCTCCGAAATGTCCTTTAACAATGGCCATAGAGCCATCGGCTAATTCGATTTTACCGAATTCTGATCCGTGAATGAAATGTGACCATTCCCATGCCTGAGAGCCTAAGAAAAAGAACCCGCCAATGATTGTGGCAATCATCCATTTGGTAACCCCTTTGCGGTCCATGCGGTGACCGGCTTCTACGGCAAGTACCATCGTTACAGACGACACAATCAGGATGAAAGTCATGAGCGCAACGTAAAGCAACGGATAACCATGGCCAAGAAAGGGCATAGAATTAAAGGTTTCTTCACCGATAGGCCAAGCATCTTGGGCGTCGTGGCGAGTAAAGCCATATGCAATTAATAAACCGCTGAAAGTGAGTGCATCCGAAACGAGGAAGAACCACATCATTAGTTTGCCATAACTTGTTTGGAAAGGGGATTCTTTACCACCCCATAGTGTTTTGGCGTCTAGTTGAGCAGAATGTCCGGCCATTTTAAGAGAAATTTTTGTGCAAGTTTAGTGAATAAAAATCAAAAAGACGAGTAAATACAACCACAAAAGCCCTAAAAAATGCCAGAAAATGCTACTCAATCTAAGTGAGAGGGTGTCTTGTGATGAGAACTTGCCTGTAAATGAAGCAATTGCAACTTTGACAAGATAAAGTAAAGCAATGAGGACATGCAGCAGATGAACAAACGTGATGAGGTATAAATAAGCGGATGCGGTGTCTGCGGCTTGCATAGCAGAGAGTTGCATGTGGGGCTTGAGTACAGTACCGTTATATTGCAATTGGCGGTTTTTGTACGCGAGCGCTTTTCCTGCATAGTAAATAGTGAAGTCTTTGCCGTAGGTGCCGTGGGCAAAAAAGTCTCCACGATGGTCTCTGATGTTTATGGCGAGTTCGCTCAGGCGTAGTTCATCGGAATAGGTCATTTGTGTGCTGTCGTTCGTGTAAAGCATATTGTCTTTGATGACGACAGGGCTTCCGTTATAATAGAGTTCGATGTCTTTGTTGGTTTGCTGAAGTTTATATGCAGCAGATCGATTGATGCCCTCAAATTGTTTGAAATAGGCTTGAATTTTTTTGAACTCATTGGACGGAATGGCTTTACCATTGATGAGGTATTCATTGCCGTCTACCGCCACCAGGTTGCCTTTGTATTTAAATTCGTAATACTCACCATAGCGACCATTAGTTACGAGCATGTCATTCACAGGGTTAAGGCCCTTTTCTACAAGTTGATTGTATCCTTGGAACTGAAAATAAAGAAATGCTGCCCCAAACAAAAGCGTTGCAGCCATTGCGCCTTTTAGTTGGCCTTGCTTGTCTTTTTTGGCTCCTTGGATGGCCCACCAAAAGCTGAGTGAACTTAGTCCGATGAAAAGTGTGCTCAGGTAGAAACCAGTTGGCATAGGGTATTTCAGCCAAAATGATTTCCCCATTGATACATAGTAACCCGACGTGAGTCCGGCAAAAAGCATAACAATACTGAAAATACCTACATAGACGAGGTTTTTCTTCATTTTTTCTTTGAGCTCGGGGCTCAGTTCATTTTCGTACTTCATGGTATTGTTTTTATGAGTTCAATAAAGTTTTCAGTGCGATCAAAAACATAAATGAATTGAATGATCGGTAGATAAACAAACGAAGCGAACATGAGTTTACGCGCATCGGCAGTTTCACAGCTATGATATAATTTATAGGCCAAATAAAAAAACCAAATCCCCATAATGCTTGCCGAAATGAGTGTTAAGGTTCCGGTAAAGTTGAGAAACCAAGGCATCAAGCTAAAAGGAATAAGTGCGAGCGAATAGGCCATTATTTGAAAGGCAGACGCTTTACTTTTACCGCTTTGGGAGGGCAACAACGAAAAGCCTGCTTTTTTGTAGTCATCATAGAGCACCCAAGCAATGGCCCAAAAGTGAGGGAATTGCCATGTAAATTGAACAAAGAAGAGGATGCCTGGAATGAAGCCAAATTGATTGGTGGCTGCAATTGCGCCTAAAAAAGGAGGTATAGCGCCGGGAAAAGCGCCGACGAATACCGCCCAAGGTGTTTTTTGTTTGAGCGGCGTATAGATAAAGACATAACTTACAAATGCAAGTAAACCCAAAACGGCACTTTTCAAATTAATTAAAAAAAGCAGGTAAGTGCCGAATAAGAGAAAGAGAATGACTACTGCATAGGCTTCTTTGAGTTGCATTTGCCCAGTAGGCAGCGGTCGGCGATTGGTACGATTCATGATTTGATCGAGGTCGCGTTCCCAAATTTGGTTGGCCCCGTTCGATGCACCAGTGACGAGTGTTCCTCCAAGCATGAGGTAGGTGATTTCAAGCCAGTTTTGGCCTCCGGCAAAAAGATAACCGCTAAGTGCAGATAATATGACAAGGAATGAAAGCCGAAACTTGGTAAAAACCAAGTAAGTTTTGAGTGTTGATGGTGCTTTTGAAGTGTTTTCGGACATCGCTACAAAATTACATCAAATACACTTTGTATGATAAATAAAACAAGCCAAATGAGCAGAAAAATCAAACCACATCCAATGAAAAAAGCACCAAGAGGCAATCCGATAAGCCCCCCCATTAAATAGAAAATAAGCCCTACAACT
>JBJTNX010000167.1:0-6171 GCA_046074325.1 Sphingomonadales bacterium | reverse complement strand
CCCAATGGGCCGCAACGCCTCAGGGGTACGCGGCGTGAGCCTCACTTCGCCTACTGACGTCGTCATCGGCATGATCTGCGTCGAGGACATCTTCTCGACCATTCTTGTGGTATCCGAAAAAGGCTACGGCAAACGAACCTTCCTCAATGACCCTGAAGACAAAGAACCTGTTTACCGCATCACCAACCGCGGCGGTAAAGGCGTCAAAACGCTCAATATCACAGACAAAACAGGCAAACTTCTTTCCATCCAAAACGTGTTCGATGAAGACGACCTCATGATCATCACCAAATCCGGTGTGACCATCCGCATGCACGTCGATACCATTCGTACCATGGGCCGCGCAGCGCAAGGTGTCAAGCTCATCAATCTAAAAGGCAATGCTGAAATAGCTGCCATTGCACGCGTGCCACGCGCCGAAGACGAAGAAGAAATCGAAAATGCAGAGGGCAGTGAAAATGGCACGGAAATTGAAAACAACGAAGCCCAAAGCGAATAAACTATTGATCATGAAAAAACAAATCCTTTTTGCAGGCCTAAGCATCGTATTGAGTGCTGCCACTTTCGCACAAAAAAAGAACGTTACTGACGCCATCCTTTTAATGCGCAAATACAACCCGGTAGGGGAAGTCGGGGCGAATAAAAAAATAGTAACCGAAGCCAAAAGCTTTATTGACCTCGCTGCAGTCAATGCCGAAACCGCAGAAGACCTCAAAATGCACCTTTACCGTGCAGAAATTTACTATTGCCTTAATGAAGTGAGCAATATCGAAGCCATGACTTCTGGAACGCCCTTAGACAACGCGGCTGCAGATGCCAATAAAACGATCGCAGTTACATCGTTCAAAAAAGTACTCGATGACCCTAAAAAAGCTTACACCGCAGATGCACAGAGCTTTATCAATGGGCGCGCCGACTTTATGTTCAATCAAGGTATTGTGGCCTACAACGCCAAGAAATACGCCGACGCCGCAAATGCATTTTTAGCGTCGCACGAAATCAAAACCTACCTTGGCGAGGACTTCAAAGATGCCGCTGTCAATACGTCATTAGCTGCAAACTATGCCGTTGAAGACCTACTAGCCGCCAAAAAATACGATGAGGCCATTGCCTTTGCTTCCGGTATTTCAGCTGCCATGCCTAACAACATCGATATTTTGATCAGCTTGGTGAATATCAACTTACAAAAAGGCGATGTTGCTGCTACCGAAACTTATATCAATAAGGCGCTCGCACTCGACCCACTCAATAAACAGCTTTATTATGTACTCGGCACCTCTTACATGGATAAAAAAGAGAACGACAAAGCCACTGCCGCTCTTAAGAAAGCCATCGAAATTGACCCGAACTACAACGAAGCGCTCTACCAACTCGGTGCGCATCTTTATAATCTAGCTGTTGAAAAACGCAATGCTGGAGTAGAATTAGACTACAAAGATCCGAAAGCTGCAAAATTGGAGGCCGAAGCCATGGATCTTTTCAAGCAAGCCCTCGAGCCACTAGAAAAGTACGCTAGCCAAAATGCCGATGACAAAGCCATTCTCGATATCTTGTACAAAACCAACATGAAACTCGGGAATATTGAAAAAGCGAAAGAATACAAAACAAGACTTGATGCCTTGAAAGGATAAGCCTTTTTGATATGGAATTTGTACATCCCGAACGCCTGTGGTTCCTTTTCTTGTTACTTATTCCCATTGCCATTCATCTATTTCATTTTAGAAAACGCAAAACCTTTTATTTTTCTTCGCTGCGCTTCATTCAATTTTTAGAAAAAGAGCAGCAAAGCACCAGAAAACTCAAGCACCTGTTGGTATTAATCAGCAGGTTGCTTGCTGTTAGTGCTATTGTATTTGCCTTTGCGCAACCACAAAGCAACTCCGGTGGCTCAAAAAAAAATGGTAAAAACGCAGTACTTATTTACCTAGATAATTCGTTTTCCATGAGTGCCATCGGGACAGAAGGCACACTTTTTTCAGAAGGACGCGAACTCGCTAAACGAATAATCACCAAACTGCAACCAGATACCCGTGTTTTGGTTTGTAGCAATTTATTGCAAAACGAAGAACAACGATTTGTGAGCAAGGCAGCTGCACTCAGTTACATCGATCAACTCGATTTGTATGCCCTGCCGCGTTCGCTTAACACCATATTCGATTGGCAACAACAAAGCATCAAACAGCACCAAATCCAACACGAAAAACTAGGACAAATACAGCAAATTTTCATATCGGATTTTCAAAAAAGCCAAGCCCAAATCCAGGCACAAAGCCCCACAAATAACCAATCTTTTTATGCCTACCAACTGAAGGCTCAACAAAACCAAAACGCATACATTGACAGTATTTGGTTTGCAAAGCCAACACACCAAAAGCAGACCGAACAAACGTTGCAAGTGCGCATACGGTACTTTGGCGAAGTCAAACAGAAAAGGCAAGAATTAAAAGTTGAAATCGGTAAAATCAACCGTACTGTTTTTGTGGAACCAAAAGAAAACCAATCAACAGTAGTTAGCTTCCCTTATACCGAAACCAATACAGGTTTTGTGACCGGAATGGCGCAACTCAATGATGCGCAAATTCATTTCGACGATACATGGTTTTTCTCCTATGAGGTGCCCAAAAAAACCAATATTTACATTATCGAAGAATCAGGGTCGAGTCCAGCTGTTTCGAAAGCATTTGCCGTCGAGCCGCGCTATGTAATTAACCGCGTGACAACAAGCGAAGTCAACGCAAGTACACTCCAAGATTGCGATCTCATTGTACTCAATGGGCTAAATGAAATCTCTAGCGGCTTAACCGACGAATTGCTGGCTGCCCAACAAAGTGGCCAACGCATATTGGTCATCCCCGGAGAAAATATTGCCACCAACGATTACCGCCCTCTTTTGGATGGGCTCGGCCTCCCCACATTAACAGCCCCCCAAAACCAACAGCTTTCGCTACAAGAAATCAATGACAACGATCCATTTTTTGTCGGTGTTTTTGAAAAAAAGCAAGAACGGTTAAATGTCCAGATGCTTAAAAAAGCATACGTGGTAAACAATCAAAAACAAACAAGTGCTACGCCACTCCTGCTTTTAAGATCGGGCCAAGCACTTTTCATGCGCGCCAACACCAATGCATTTCTTTGGACCGCTGCCTTACAACCCTCTTTTGGTAGTATTATCAATCAGGCCTTGTTCCCAACCATATTATTGCGTTGCGCTGAATTTGCTGGCAAACGCTTTGCACCCTACGCCGTACTCGGACAAGATGTCCAAATGAAAATCAGGGCTCAATACCAGCAAGAAGCCCCACTCATACTCAAATCTGCGCAAACCGAGTTCATTGTTCAGCACCTGAGTAAACCCAATCAAATCAATATACAACTTGCCGGAAGCGCAGCCCTAGAAAAACTAAAAGCCGGGCACTACGATTTGCGTAGCACTGAGGTACTTGCCAAACTTGCGCTCAATTACAACAGGTCGGAATCTGCATTAGCGATGTTAGATCAAGCTCAAATATTGACGCGTTTTGAAGACAACGGCATAAAAAATTGTACCTTTAACGAGGTGAAGAACGGTCAAAGCTTACAAGCGGTTCAACTCGATTCTAATACTGCTTATTGGCGCTTGTTATTATTCTTTGGTTTGCTCTTTTTATTAGCCGAACTCGCATTGTTAAAATGGTGGAAATGAAAATTCAACTTAAAAACGCACTCATACTAGATCCCAACTCAAGTTGGCACCTTCAAAAACAAGATATCATCATCGAAGATGGGCTCATTACCCAAATTGGAAATAGCAGCCCAAGCCCAGAGGCGGTTGTAGTCTCTTCAGCTAATTTGTGCGTTACCAATGGTTTTATTGATCTTAAAGCAGACTTTTGCGATCCCGGATTTGAACACAAAGAAACAATTAGTACAGGCCTTGAAGCCGCTAGCGCTGGTGGTTATACCCAAGTTTATGTTCAGCCCAATACCCAACCTGTAATCGACAACAAATCGGTTGTAGCCTACATTCAGGCACAAGGCGTCAATGGCACCACGCAAATTGGTGTAAACGGCGCACTTTCAAAAGGTCTTGCCGGAGAAGAACTTGCCGAAATGTTTGAACTCTACCAACAAGGCGTCAGACTTTTTACTGACGACACACACAGCATAAGTGCAGGCTTATTGCAACGCGCATTACTTTACACGAAAGATTTTGGAGGGCGTATTGCATTGCTCTCACGCAATACCTCATTGAGCCAAAAAGCACAGGTAAACGAAGGTGTGGCTTCCACCCGAACAGGCCTTAAAGCGGACCCGCATCTATCTGAAATTATTGAAATAGAACGCAATATTCGCTTACTGGCCTACACCGGTGGAAAAATGCACCTTTCCGGTCTCAGTACCGCCGAAGGCGTCGCATTGGTTCGAAAAGCAAAACAAGATGGCCTCGACCTCACTGCCGATGTACACGTCATGAATCTTTGTTTTACCGAAGAACAAATGCTCGGATTCAATACACATTTCAAAGTATTACCTGTGCTCAGAACAGCCAAAGACTGCGCTGCCCTCTGGGATGGGCTAGCAGACGGCACTATTGACGCTATCGTCAGCGACCACCGTCCGTCTGACCCCGAAGAAAAAGAACTTGAATTCGATTTAGCCCATTTTGGCGCACCGCAGCTCGAAACCGTTTTTTCGGCACTACTCACGACCAAACCAGCTGCCTTAAATCACTTTTTGCCAGCCTTGAATAACGGACCTCGTAAAATCTTGGCATTACCGATGCATCCCATTGAAATAGGAGCCCAAGCTGAACTCACCTTATTCGATCCAGAGCTGAATCACGTTTTCAATATGCGTCCTGAGCAGCTCCGTTTTAGTCCTTTCAAGGACCAAACACTGAAAGGCCAAATTCTTGGTGTGATACGAGGCGCCCAAGCCACTTTAGTTCAAGACTAATGTCCAGACGATCTTTTCTGAGAGAATTTTTTAGAGCAAATAGAATGGTTGGTTCTGTTTTGCCGAGCTCTCGCTTTTTGAGTAAAAAAATGTTGGCGCCCATTTCTTTTGAACAAGCAAAAGTCATCATCGAATTGGGCCCAGGCACTGGCGTTTTTACCAAAGAATTACTTCGTAGAACCAAGCCGCATACACAACTTATCGTCATTGAGCTCAACGACGCTTTTTACGAAGCACTACAAGCGAAAATCAAAGCACCAAACCTGCACTTGATACACGGCTCTGCTGACCAAATTACCCAAACATTGCAACGCCTTAATTTACCTAAAGCCGATTATATCTTGTCTTCTTTGCCGCTATCCAATTTTCCGGCAGCCTTACGCAATACCATTCTCGACGAAGTCAAAAACAACCTACAAGACAACGGAAAACTCATTCAGTTTCAGTACTCACGAGGGCTTCAAAAACTTTACGGGAATTTTTTCAAAGAAGTAAAAATTGATTACACGGCACTCAACCTCCCTCCGGCGTTCATTTACACTTGCACCAATAGCTGATATCTTTTGCCTATCTTTGCGCAAAAATTTGCTTCATGCTTTCGGTAACCAATCTTTCCCTTCAATTCGGTAAACGCGTCCTTTTTGACGAAGTCAATGTAAAATTTGTCAACGGCAACTGTTACGGTGTAATTGGCGCAAATGGCGCTGGAAAGTCAACATTCTTAAAGATCCTCACTGGCGATCAAGACCCGACAACAGGTCGTGTAGAGCTAGAACCCGGCAAGCGTATGGCTGTGTTAAAGCAAAACCACTTTGAATTTGACCAAAATCAAGTTCTCCAGACCGTTATCATGGGGCACAAACGCCTCTTTGAAATCATGGTTGAGAAAGACGCACTCTACGCCAAAGAAGATTTCACAGACGAAGACGGCATGAAAACCGCAGAACTCGAAGGCGAATTTGCTGACTTGGAAGGCTGGAATGCTGAAACAGATGCAGCCACACTACTCAGTAACTTAGGTATTGATGAATCCAAGCACTACATGCTCATGGAAGATTTATCAAACGACCTTAAAGTAAGGGTTTTGTTGGCTCAAGCGCTGTTTGGCAACCCAGATGTACTCATTTTAGATGAGCCCACCAACGACCTCGATCTTAAAACCATTTCTTGGCTCGAAGACTTTTTGCTCGATTTTCGAAATACGGTCATCGTGGTTTCTCACGACCGTCACTTCTT
>JBJTNX010000166.1:0-6241 GCA_046074325.1 Sphingomonadales bacterium | reverse complement strand
AAAGAATGGACCCCGGCAGGGATTCAAACCCACGATGTTGACATTCAATTGCTTGATCGTCATAAAGGCGTAGAAACCTGGTGGTATAACGATGGTCAACTGCATTGGCGCCGAGATTACCGAAAGGGAAAAGATACATCGCTCGTTGAATTTTACCCCAACGGTGAATGGCAGCGCCTAGAAATTTATAAAGAACAAGGTTCTAACAGTTACAAAGAAGTAAAACGCTGGTATCCCAAAATGGTATTGGAACAACTTTTTATTGCAGAAACGCGCGCTGACGGTTATTTTAGGCAATTGCAAGCGCTCTATTATCCAAATGGTAACCTAAAGAGTAGCGTTGAGTACAAGAACAAAGACTGCTACAAAGAATTTTACGCGAGCAACGGCATCAAAACCCGTCATTTGCATACGATCTCCGATAGTTTGTACGGCCCTTATCAAGAATTGGATTCTACAGGTAAATTGCTTATCGATTATCGTTACTCGGCAGGCCTTAGAGATGGCTGGTGCAGGACATACGATACAGATGGAAACTTGCTATTTGAACGTTTTTATGAAAAGGGGATACCCAACTCAAGTTACCCATCTGTCGATAAAAGAAAAGCTTTGCCAGGTTTAACCCTAGAAAATAAGCAGGGTTTGAAGTATCTTATAAAAGTGCAACGCATTGATTCTTTGCTCTTTTCCAAGAAAGAAATAGAGGCCCTAATTGAATTGGCCTATCAGTTTATTCCGGAACAATTTGAACCGCTTCCTCAAACGGAATACAATGGCCTGCGTGATTTTAACCACGCTTTGCGCATTCATTTACGCCGCGAAGGCCAACTCATTTTTATGGATTTAAGTGCTTATGCTACTTCGCGCGTGACCCTTATTATTTATCCTGATATGGAAATCGAGCTATTCAATCATCTTTATACCAAAGATGAGCTCAACGAACTAAATGTGGTGTCGCCAAAATTTTATATGTGGAACGATTAATTGCACTATTCTTATTGTTTGTCTCTGGCGCAGTATATGCCGATCTACTGCCAACAGAGTTGGGTTTCACATTGAGGCAAGTGCCTACGCGTTCTGATCAGTACACTGTTTTGGAGTTGGAAATTAAAAATCAGTCTGCCTTACACAACAGTATTTTGGTGCCTGGGCATCCGCAGCTTGGTATGGGTTTGTTTGAGATTTTGGCCTATGAACGCGGCGAAACCATGAAATGGACTCCGCTGATGGTTTATGACCCTGTACTGCCTGATTCCGCTGCAAGTGATCACAAATACATGCAGTTTTGGAACCTTAGTCCGGGTGAAAGCTTCAAGCAATTGTTTGTACTGAAATTGCAGCCTTCCGAGGCTTGGGCATTTCAAGTCAAATACCAGCCGCATGTGTGTACGGACTACTTTAAATATGCTTTTCGTTGGTACAATAACGAAGGCGAGCCTTCAGAACCAGCGATTGACGGTGACCAACGCTTTGCTTATCAAGGCCCAATGTATAGTAACTTGTGCGAGATTTTTCTTCAAGAAAACGAATTTCAATTAAAAGACCGAAAATCTAAAAATTTCAGCAAAGCCAGGTGGAGGCGGGTTGAGCATCAATTCAAAAGAAACACAGCTTTCCCAGATGAATGGCCCATTTTAAGCAAACAATTATATAGCCAAGCGATATTATCTTCATTGCCAAGTTATTGGAATCAGTACTTGGTTGTCGAGACGCAAGAAGGCATTTGCACCGTTTCTTTGGGTTATCGCATTGGCAAAATTTGGCCAGTTCGCAATTTTTTAGCAAGAATTGCTCATCTTTGTGGTGCGCGCCGGGTATTTTGGCGGACGTCATCCTATAAAGCGATCAAATTAACTCATTTTCAAGTTGCCCCTTTTTTATGAAAAATTTATCTTTCTTTTTGACCCTTTTCTGTCTTTCAAACATTTTTGCACAAGAGAATCCATTTGCCAAAGAAATCAATGAAGCTATTGAACAAATGGATGCAGGAAACATCTCACAGAGTAGGGTAACCCTAGAGGCTGTTTTACAAAAAGATTCGACCAACTACGATGCTTGGTACGAATATGCATACAGCTATTACATGCAAAAAGATTATGCCAAAACTGTAGAAATCATGCGCACTCAAACCGAGCATGCACAGGCTACTGATCAACTGTGGCAAATGATCGGAAACAGTTTGGATCTCATGGAAAAGTCCGATGAAGCTTTGGAAGCTTATGCCAAAGGCCTAGAGCGCTTTCCAAATAGTGGCCGTTTGTACGTAGAAACCGGGAATGTATTTCTGATGCAAAACAAGTTGGATCAAGCCATTCCTTACTATGAGAAAGGAATTGAAGTGGATCCCGAGTTTCCATCCAATTACTACCGTTTGGCCCGTATATATTTCAATTCTGAAAATGAAATTTGGGGCGTTTTGTATGGCGAGATCTTTTTAAACCTCGAACGCAATACCCAACGCACCAGAGAAATTAGTTATTTGCTGTACCAGGCCTATCAAAAGGCGTTGGTTTATGAAAAAGGCGCTTGGCAAATTAGTTTTGCCAAAGATACAGCTGCTTTTACCAATGAGTTTGAAACCACGCTAGGTTTGGCTGCTGCGCAATACAGTTTAACGAATAAAAAACCAACCATCAATGTGGCCTCACTCACTGCAATTCGAAAACAATTTTTATATGCGCTTGCAGAGCAAGGTAAAACAAAGGATATGCTTTTGTATAACTTTTGGCAGCAAATTGACGACATGGGATTCTGGGATGCCTACAATGCTTGGGTTTTTGCGCAAGCACCCAATGATCAATTCGAAAAATGGCGCAAAGCCAACGATGCCGATTTTGGCTATTTTGTAAAGTGGTACAATCCGAATCCGATTGTGGTCACACAAGCCAACTATTTCTCTAAAACGAAGGTGCTTAATTAAGCATTACGGGAACCCTAATTACAGTAGTTCCGGTAGTTGTTTCAATCTTGATAAAAGCGGTGTTCTTCGCAAATTGAAGTAGCATTTTCTTGTCCACATTTTCTATTGTGAATGGGCATTTTCTACCCATTAAATCAAAAGCTTTTACTGTTTGAATTTGGTCAGCTTCTATTTGAATTGCGTTTGGTCCCGTCATTTTCCAAGTCAAGAAGCTGTAGTCTTCGAGCCCTGCATTTGGATTGTTGACTTCAATGATGACCGTATCGGTATCGCAGAGCCCTTCTGCAACGAGCATGACTTGATAACTCGTTAATGGGTACTCAAATCCGACATTTGCACCAATTTCAACGGTTAGATCTGGAAAATACCAAGTAAAATTGGCAGTTTGATTGGCACTTGCGGTAAAACTTTGTAGACTAGCGCCCGGAATACTCGAATAACTCACATTTGCTTGCAGGGTGCTATCGGTATGTATGAGCTTCCAGGTGTTGAGGCTATCCAAAACGATGGCGCTCCCCACTTGTTGTAAAATGATTGCCGTATTTGGGTCAATTCCTGGATTGTAAGCACTACCAGTACTGGCTTGATGAAACAAAGACGTGTAAAAAACGCAAGCCGCCAAATAAGAGCCCTCAAGGCTCGGGTGCGAGCCATCTTGCTGGTATAAATTAATATTTGGGTAGTTATCTCGGATGTATTTCCAGGCTACCCCAACCGGAGAAACGGATGCATTGGCAGAGTCGGCAATGCGCAAGTAAGCATCCCGGAGGCGCTGATTCATTTTGTCAAAAGTATTGATGGAATCCCACTGCGGATCGCCGTTTTGCCGACCCCAGGTCATGAAGTAATTGACCTGGCTACACGGTTGAATGGCCTTAGCGCTGTCTGCTAATTGCACCGCAAAGGGAAGGGTAGCTGTATTGACTTGATTGAATGGAAAGCTGGGTTCTTGGCTTTGACCTTGTAATATGATGTAATCCCAAGGTTGGGCTTCCATTTTTTGATAATTCACGGGGTTGGCAGCATGGCTCTGAAAAGTTTGGCCACCAGGTGTATTGCTGTCAAAATACAAGACGTCGTTTAGGGAAGAGGAGAGGTCGCTGACCATTTGTGGTAGGTTATTGACCCCCATGTAGCTATTGCCGATGAACAACGCCCGCAGCGTGTCTTGGGCATAAATTTGAACGGCCAGCAAAAGTGTAATCGTCAGGATTGAAATGCGCATTTGGAATTAGTTTTCAATAAAAAGTATAGGTGACTGCAAGCGGATATCTTTGGAAGAACTACCGATTTGCAATTGAAATTGAGTAGGGTAAGCATCTGAGCCAGGCCCAGTGGGTATGCCCAATTGAGAGAGCGGAATTTTATAGGCTAGAAACCCCATTGTTTCACCTTTTTTGAGCGTTGTTTTTTTGGTGTCGATGAGGTACTGAACAGGTAAAGATTCTTGGCTGTAAATAGGTTTGATATAAAACTGAATGGCTTCGGCACCGTCGAATTGCCCGGTGTTTTGAATGAGAAAGGAAAACGCAAGGGTGTCATTTCCATTGGGTAAGGAGTAGTTGGTTTTATCTATTTTCAGTTGGCTGTATTCAAACGTTGTGTAACTGAGGCCATAACCAAAAGGGTAGAGTGGTTCACCGCTGCCATTGACGTAGTCATTGCCGCGGCCAGTGGCTTCGTGCCAATAACTGAGTGGCAATTGGCCTTCGTGCTGAGGTAGGGTAATAGGGAGTTTTCCAGAAGGGTTTGCTTTGCCACTTAAAATATGAGCAAGTGCTGCTCCGCCGGCTTCGCCGCTGTACCAATTGTAAAGAATGGCTGCTGCGTCGTCTTGCCAGTCGTGCATGGTGACTGCACTGCCACCAACGATGACAACCACTACAGGTAAGCCACAGGCCTTTAGCTCTTTAATTAGCGTGACTTGAGCCGGAGCCAAAGACAAAGAAGAACGGTCTTGGAATTCACCTTCAGGGTAATCGACCACCACAATAGCTACATCGTGCGCTAGCGCGTGCTCGATTTCGAGATAGGTCTTAAAATTGACATTTTGTGGGTCCTCGACAAATAGCTGAATGCGTCCATTCCCATGCGGCTCTCTAAATTCGATGCGCAAGCGGTAGTTTTGACCCTTGGTTACCTTGAATTCAAATTTTCGTTCGTGAAAGCTTTGTTTTTCCCATTGATCGATGCGTAGGGTGTCGTTGATATACAAACGAAAACCGTCGTTTGCGGCCAAGCCGAGTTCAATTGTTTGATCCTGCTTGCCGATCAGTGTGGCATCCCAGCGGGCCGAGTAGAAGCTATTTCCGGTTTGTTCGCAGGGGCCGTAGAGGGTCCAGTGATGATTAATGGCGTTTTCAAGTCTGGTAAGGACGGGTTCTCCAGCAAGGCTTGGGTTACTAAAGTAGCTTGCTCTAAATTGGGAAGGGATGTCAAAGTAAGCATTTACGCTTGCTAAAATGGTTTGGTTGTTTTCCCACGGCGCATCTGGAAGTCCAAAATAACTGACGTTTTTGGAACCGAATTCTTCTTCCAGACCGGCTTTAATCGATACATTCTGAAAGCCTTTTCCACTGTATCCGCCCAATTTAACTTCGGCTGCAGCTTCGCCAAGCAACAGTATTTTTTGCTCCTTGGAGAGCGGTAGCAGCGTCTTTTTATTGGCTTGAAGCTCATTTTTTAACAAAACGATGGATTCCTCGGCGCAGCGCTCAGACAGCTCAAAGCCAATATTTAATACTTTTTGAATCTCTTTTTCTTTAGTTGAGGTCAGGTAGGGTTGTTCGAAGAGGCCGAGCTCAAATTTGACACGCAAGACCCGGGCTACGGCAGAATCGATACGAGCTTGTTCGAGTTGTTGGCCGAGTAAACCAGGTTCAAATAACTGAAAATGTGCGCAGTCGGTCTGAAAAATAACATCGAGGCCTGCACTTAGTGCCTGCATACCACTTTCGTTGTAACTGTTTGCTGTTCGGTGCAAAACAAGCGCTCCACCTACAGCATTGGCATCAGAAATTACAAAGCCGTCGAAGCCCCAGTCTTTTTTGAGGGTTTGGTTGAGCAATTTATCAGAGGCCGAACAAGCGCTGCCATCAAATGAATTGTAGGCCGTCATGACCGATCGTGCTTTGCCATCGTGAAAAGCGCTTAAAAAAGGTCGGTAATGGCTCATGTAGAGCGCGCGCTCACTCAGGCCAATCGGGTAAGAGTCTCGGCCGCCGGCGCCAACATTGGTCACAAAATGTTTGGGCGTACACACCACGCCGGCGGCTTCGAGGGGCCGCACAAAAGCGATAGCCATTTGGCTGGCGAGGTAGG
>JBJTNX010000165.1:0-6566 GCA_046074325.1 Sphingomonadales bacterium | reverse complement strand
CGCATCGTAGATAGTCATAATAGAACCATCTATGAAAGTTTCGATTTCGTATTTTTCTTGGGCCGGAATGAAGATGTCGTCGCCGCGTCGTTCTAGTTTAATACCAAGACGTCGGAACACATTTGGAATAACACCGAGGTTTTCCCAAGAAACATCTTTGATGGTGATTTCGGATTGGGTCATGGCAGCAAGGCCGATGAAGCTACCGATTTCGATCATGTCGGGTAAAATGCGGTGAAAACAGCCTCCGAGTTCTTTAACGCCTTGTATTTTAAGCATATTGGAACCAATTCCGGTAATTTGTGCGCCCATTGAGTTGAGCATTTTACACAATTGCTGTATGTAAGGTTCACAAGCCGCGTTATAAAAGGTTGTTTCACCTTCGGCCAAGACCGCTGCCATGAGGATATTGGCTGTACCGGTAACAGATGCTTCGTCTAGGTGAATATAGGTGCCTTTGAGCGACGGCGCCTCAACCGCATAAAAATGCTCCCCAGCATCGTAGTTAAATTTGGCACCTAGAAGCGCAAAACCTTCAAAATGGGTATCTAGTCTGCGACGACCAATTTTATCACCGCCTGGCTTTGGAATAAACCCGCGACCATAGCGTGCAAGCAAAGGACCGACGATCATGATCGAACCACGTAAAGAGGAGGCGCGCTTTTTGAAATCTTCGGTTTCAAGGTAAGCCATATCAATTTCTTTGGCTTGGAAGATATAAGTACCTTTTTCTACTTTTTCTACCTTAACCCCCATTGTTTGAAGCAACGCAATGAGTTTATTGACATCGACAATATCTGGGATATTAGATATGGTAACTTTTTCGGATGTTAACAGAGGAGCACAAAGCACTTGCAAGGCTTCGTTTTTGGCGCCCTGTGGAATGATTTCACCTTTGAGTGGCTTGCCGCCGTATATTTCAAAAGAAGCCATGCTATACTTTTTTTATGAATTTTTTCTTCTTGTATTTGTTGTTTTTCTGCTTATTCTGGCGCTGATTTTTTTGCTGATTTTGACCTATTCCCATGGTTTTGAGAAGGGTATTGGTATGGACAAGATCATCGGGATTTTCCAGAATTAGATCACCCTTAGACAACTCCTTAAGTTGTTGGGCAATAACGTGGTTTTCGACGGTGTCGTTGTTGTAGGCCAAAAATTGCTTTTTCATAAAGTTGGCCATGGTATTCTTGAGGTATTCCTTTTCTTCTGGATTGGTCACATCTTTGGAAGCCTCTAAAATAGACTGTGTGTATTTACCGTAGTGCCCATAACGGATCTTACTTGAAGGGTAGATCATGCGTGCCGGTTTTTCATTGAGCACCTCTTGTTTTGGGCGCTCATATGGAGAGTCTACATCGAGCTCAAAATTAGACATCACAAATAAGTGCGTCCAGAGTTTGTGGCGATAGTCTTCGACATCGCGCAGGTGCGGGTTGAGTTGGCCCATGACTTCGATGATGGCTTGGGCTGCGCGGTTGCGCTCGGTGCGGTCAGTGAGTTCCATGGCGTGCGCAATCATGTTTTGGACATTGCGACCATATTCAGGTAATATCAGGTGACCACGGGTGGTGTTGTATTCCATGTTTAGTTTTCTAGGTGTGCGCCGAGGGCGTTATCGAAAATGGCCTTGGCCTCAGTTATAAAGCCGAAGTGTTGCTCGTCGATTTGTAGTTTTCCTTTCGTGACATGCCCAAGTAGGGTCATGTTGACACCGCTCGCTACCATATATTCAACAAAGGCTTCTTCTTGCTCTTCTGTCACACTGACCACAACACGCCCCTGGCCTTCGCCAAAGAGAAACGCGTCTAAACGAATATCTGCGTCACTGACGATATCAAATCCGAGCTCACGAGGCATAGACATTTCTACTAGCGTGACATACAAACCGCCATCGGCAACGTCGTGAACGGCATTGACCAAACCTTCAGCAATAAGCCCTTTAACGGCTTGTTGCATTTGGTATTCTGACTCGAGGTCAAAATAAGGTGCCGGAGATTCTTTGATGCCATGATAAGTTGCCAAATATTCAGAAGAAGCGATGTCTTCGGTGTAGTTGCCAATCAAAAAGATAAGATCTCCTTTTTGCTTGAAATCAAGGGTCATGACTTTTTCTTTGTCAGGGACAATACCGATCATGCCAATGGTTGGTGTTGGGAAAACAGGGACTTCTACCCCATTCATTGAAGTTTGGTTGTAAAAGGAGACGTTTCCGCCGGTAACCGGAGTTTCAAATTTGAGACAAGCTGCAGACATCCCTTTGATGGAGCCAACAAATTGCCAATAAGATTCTGGGTTGTATGGATTTCCAAAATTGAGGCAGTTGGTGATGGCACTCGGATGCCCACCCGCACAAGTAATGTTGCGAGCCGCTTCTGAAACGGCAATCATGGTGCCAATTTCTGGGTCTGCGTTCACGTAGCGCGAGTTGCAATCTACGGTCATGGCAAGTGCTTTGTTGGTGCCTTTGATGTTGACAACGCCGGCGTCTGAAGGCCGGTTGGTGGTCATGTTACGGGTACCAACCATTGAGTCGTATTGTTCGTAGACCCAACGTTTAGAGGCAATATTTGGTAAACCGAGCATGGCGTCGGCAACTGCTTTTAGATCAGATGGCTCAGCGACTTGTGAGATATTGAATTTCTTGAATTCTTGGTAATAAGCCGGCTCGGTGTATTCTCTTTTGTATTGCGGTGCACCACCGCCTAGAACCAAAGATTCGGCAGGAACATCGCCAACGAGTTCGCCGTTCATGTAATAACGAATACGGCCGGTGTCGGTCACGTGGCCGATTTCTTCGGCATGGAGGTCCCATTTGTCGAAGATGTCCTTGACAATTTGTTCTTTGCCTTTTTGAACAACCACCAACATGCGTTCTTGTGATTCTGACAATAAAATCTCGTAGGGCAACATGTGGTCTTGACGTGTTGGAACGCGGTCTAAGTAGATTTCCATTCCGACATTGCCAGCGGCGCTCATTTCACAGGTAGAACAAGTGATACCAGCAGCGCCCATGTCTTGCATACCAACGATGGCGTCGGTTTGAGCTAGCTCCATGGTGGCTTCTAATAGAAGTTTTTCCATGAAAGGGTCTCCTACCTGAACAGATGGGAGGTCGTTGGCAGATTCTTCGGTGATGTCTTTGGAGGCAAACGCCGCACCTGCAATACCGTCTTTACCTGTGGCAGAACCCACTATAAAAACAGGATTTCCGGGGCCTTTGGCTGTGGCTGAAATGATTTTTTTGGTATCGATGATGCCCGCAGAGAAGGCATTGACAAGTGGATTGGTATTGTAGGAAGCGTCAAAAAAGACTTCGCCACCGACAATTGGAATACCAAACGCGTTTCCGTAGTCACCAATGCCTTTGGTAACCCCTTTCACCAACCATTTGGTGCGGGCCTCTTCGATATTGCCAAAGCGCAACGAATTGAGCTGTGCGATTGGACGGGCGCCCATGGTAAAGATATCACGGTTGATACCACCCACACCCGTTGCAGCACCTTGATAAGGCTCTAGCGCACTTGGGTGGTTGTGAGATTCAATTTTAAAAACACAACCCAAGCCGTCGCCGATATCGACCAAACCTGCGTTTTCTTCGCCGGCTTTGACAAGCATGTGAGGACCGTCTTTTGGAAGCGTTTTAAGCCATAAGATGGAATTCTTATAAGAGCAGTGCTCACTCCACATAACGGAGTAAACAGCAGTTTCAGTAAAATTTGGGGTGCGCCCTAGGATTTGTTTGATGTGTTCAAATTCGTCGGCACGGAGGCCTAAATCGATGGCTTGTTCTAGGGTGGCTTCTTTTTGGTGGTTGGTTTCCATATAGTATTGAGAATTCAGAGACAAAAGTAACGATTAATCGGATAGCATCTTTCAAATTTTCGCCTTAAATTTGTCCCTTAAAACTTTGAAAAAATGAGTTACGACATCATTGTTGTGGGCAGCGGCCCAGGCGGCTATGTTACCGCTATTCGCGCTTCGCAGTTAGGCTTAAAAACTGCCATTGTAGAAAGAGAATCACTTGGTGGTATCTGCCTCAACTGGGGTTGTATTCCAACCAAAGCACTTTTAAAAAGTGCCAATGTATACGAGTACCTTCAGCACGCTGCTAACTACGGCATTACCGTAAAAGAAAGTAGCGCCGATTTTGACGCCATGATCAAACGCAGCCGCGACGTAGCCAACGGCATGTCTAACGGCATTCAGTTTTTAATGAAGAAAAACAAAATTGACGTTATCAAAGGCAATGGCGTTTTAAAAGCAGGTAAATCCGTAGAAGTTACCGACGAAAGCGGCAACAAAACAACATACACTGCGGCCAAAGGCGTTATTATTGCAACCGGAGCACGCTCCCGCGAACTCCCTAATCTTCCGCAAGACGGTACTAAAATCATCGGATACCGCCAAGCCATGACCCTCCCTACCCAACCCAAAAAATTAGTTGTGGTTGGCTCCGGAGCAATTGGCGTTGAATTCGCTTACTTCTACAACGCAATCGGTACCGAAGTTACCATCGTTGAATACATGCCAAATATTGTACCGGTTGAAGACGAAGACGTTTCCAAACAACTCGAGAAATCCTTCAAAAAAGCGGGTATCAATGTACTCACCAACGCCTCGGTAGAAAGTGTTGACACCAGCGGTAAAGGCTGTGTAGTTAGCATCAAAACAGCCAAAGGCGAAGAGAAAATCGAGTGCGACGTCGTGCTTTCAGCCGCTGGCGTTACTACCAATATCGAAAATATCGGCCTAGAAGAGCTCGGTATTGTCGTCGACAAAGGCCGTATTCTCGTCAACGAATACTACCAAACCAATTTGCCTGGCTACTACGCCATTGGCGATGTAGTACCGGGCCCTGCACTTGCGCACGTCGCATCGGCAGAAGGTATTATTTGTGTTGAAAAAATCGCAGGGCACCACCCTGAGCCTTTGAACTATGGCAACATTCCTGGTTGTACTTATTGCTCACCTGAGGTGGCAAGTGTCGGCATGACCGAAAAAGCGGCCAAAGAAGCTGGCTACGAAATCAAAGTGGGTAAATTCCCGTTCTCCGCATCTGGTAAAGCCAGCGCTGCAGGCGCCAAAGACGGCTTCGTGAAGCTCATTTTTGACGCTAAATACGGCGAACTCCTCGGGGGCCACATGATCGGCGCTAACGTAACCGAGATGGTCGCAGAACTCGTTGCCGTGCGCAAACTAGAAACCACCGGTGAAGAACTCATCAGAACCGTTCACCCGCACCCAACTATGTCTGAAGCCATCATGGAAGCCGCTGCTGCAGCCTACGGCGAAGTGATCCACTTGTAAGAATCAATTCTTCAAATAAAAAAAGCGCCCTAGAGCCGCTTTTTTTTTGTTTTAATCTACGATGATTAAATTGGATACATCTGCATTATTGTTTCTTAGTAGCGTGTAAGTCATTTGATCAACTTGGCAATTCTCAAATTTTACTTTTTTTAATTGATAATTATCTTTAAAAAAAGTGTTTTTCACTCTTTACTCCGTACATTTCTCGCTTTTCAGATTTTGATATTTAGTACTTTGCGATTTCCAAATCTCAAAATAATTTAGTTATAACTAAACAAAATGCCTAAATATTCATTAATTTTGTCTGTACACGTTTCAAGCTCAACTAAGATTCCCGTTTTTGAATTATGTGTAAACGGAAATAGTTTGTTTGAGGATTTTATTGAAGCTATTAAAGGAAATAGAATAATTGAAAATGAATTAGCGGGAGCAATCCGAAATCTGGAATTAGCTGCCAATTTACTACGATTACCGAAGACAAAATTTAGAGAGATCAAACTTAATAAATTAAACTTCAAATTATTCGAGGCAAAATATGGTGCTGTACGGATCTATCATTTTCAAGAGAAATATACTGGAAGAATCATCGTGCTTGGGGGCATTAAAAACAACCAGCTAATTGATATTAAATCAGCAACGAGAATAATTAAAAACTATCATGATGAAAACAACTCGAAATTTTAGAGCGCAAATCCTAGAAAATCCAATATATTGGGTGGAGGGAATCAACGGGATGCTCTTTGATGCAATTGTTGATTACATGGAGAAACATCAAATGAAGCAGAAAGATCTAGCGAAGCATCTGGGCATCTCACCAGGCAGAGTATCACAGATCTTGAATGACGGCAATATCAATTTTAGCATTGAAAAAATCATTGAAATCGCAATAAAAGTTGATAAAATACCAAATTTTATTTTCGAAGATAAGTCGACCTTTTTAGAAAGAGAATTGAAAAAAACTAAACACAACGATATTAAAGTGGCTCAAAAAAAGCCAACTTCTTCCGGCCTTAAAAATAAGTATTTGGCTATTGACGCTCACAACCACAACGCTTTGTAAACGATGTTAAAGTTTTAGAACAATTGACCAATATGACGCTTTGACCAAATACAGAATGGTATGAGTTATTTGGTTTATTCATTCTCTAAAATATCTACGTGCTCTTTGATATCATCACTGCCATAAATTTTTGATAAAAAAGTAATAGTTCCGCTTTTTTTTCTCACACGCTCTGCCCATAAAATGCCCATCACAAAAC
>JBJTNX010000164.1:0-4315 GCA_046074325.1 Sphingomonadales bacterium | reverse complement strand
CAACCCGTTTTGGATGCGATTGAATTGATTGCCGCCTCCGATCGCCATTTAGAAATTTCGCAATTAGTGGTGACAGGTCTAAACGACGACGGCACCGATGCCATCAAGACTGCGCGTTGGATGCGCGAAAAGTTGAAACCTGAGGTGCCGCTGCATTTGGTTGCGTATCATCCAAGTTTTAAATATAAAAAGCCCCGCACTGAACTGGCTACACTTCTTAAGCTCAGAGAGTTGGTGCTAAATGAGGGCTTAAAATACGTTTATCTAGGCAACGTTTATGCCGATGACATGAGCAACACCCACTGTAAAAGTTGTTCCAATTTACTTGTCGAGCGCTTTGGATTATCGGTTCATGTGCCGGGGCTAGATGCCGATGGAAAATGCAAAAAGTGCCAGACTCCTTCGGTGATACGCCATGCATTGGCTGGCCAGCCCGAAAGAAAGCAAGTGCTCGCTCATTTTGAGGCCGTACAAACGCATTCGTTTACTTGGAACGACGAGATCCGTTCGGTGCACATTTTCTTAACCAACCCGCAAAAAGAACCTGTTCAGATCAAGCTGACCCGCTTACCTCAAGGCAGTGTACAGTACCTCGAATTGAATGAAGGTCTGGAAAGAATTATTCTATCCAAAAGTAGTGCTGAGGAAAGCGAACTGCGCTTAGAAGCTGCCTGCCAGACGCCATTGCATATTTTACCGGTGCTTGACCGAGCGCATTTTCCAGTTATAGACGAAACCAAAACTTCGAGTTATGCATAAACTCACCAAAGTATTAAAGCACCGCGTAGACAACACCAATGCAGATCCGGTGGTTACACCAATCTACCAGAACAGTGCTTTTTCTGCCAGCTCACCGTTTTTTTACACGCGTAAAAATAATCCGAATGTCGAGGAGCTCGAGGATATTTTTTGTGCACTTGAAGAGTCTGCGCATGCCATTTGTTGTTCGACCGGAATGGCGGCCATTTCAAATACATTATTGCTGCTCAAACCCGGAGACCATTTGGTTATCAATCAACTCATTTATGGTTGTTCCTATGTTTTGTTCGAACGTTTTTGTGAGCAGTACCAAATCAAATTATCGGTTCTTGATCTTTCTTCAAAGGCGGGCATAGAGGCCATTCCAGTCGATGTTTCGATGGTATTATTTGAAACCCCTACCAACCCTTTTGTGCGCAGTATTGACATCGCAAATGTCAGCGCAAAAGCCAAAGCACATAATCCAAATGCGCTGGTTGTCGTTGATAATACTTGGGCGACACCTTTGTTTCAACAACCTTTATTGCATGGTGCAGATATTGCATTGTATTCTGCGACGAAATATTTTTCGGGTCATTCAGATGTCATGGGTGGGGTCCTCACGACCAATTCAGATGTACTTGCACAACATTTGCGGGATGCGCGATTTTACCATGGGGCGATCTTAGATCCCAATAGTGCTTGGTTGTTGCGCCGAAGTATGCAAACATTTGAATTGCGTATGAAAGCGCAAGGCGAAGCAACAAGAATTGTTCGAGATTGGCTTGTACAACAAAAAGGGGTAGAGGAGGTATTTTATCCGACCATAGATGGCGTTCAATTGACCGGATATGCTACGCTCTTGTTTTTTACTTTAGAGACGCACCTGAGCGAAAAGTACGATACCTTCATTGCGGCGCTCAATTTATTTGATACCGGAACGGGTATGGCTTGTGTTACTTCTATGGTGGCGCGGCCTTATACCGGAAGCCATGCCTCGATGAACGATTCCCAGAAAGCGCAAATGGGTCTCACCAAACAATTGGTGCGCTTGAGCATTGGCCTTGAACAAGTCGAAGACTTGCTTTCGGACCTCGGTCGTGCTTTTGAAATGATCCAAACCAATGAATAAAGATCGAGAAGCACTGTCTTTATTGCGCTTAAAGGCTTTGGCCATTGGGGCTTTGTTAGTGCTACACCTAACGATTTCTTTTACTTGGATTCCTGGCCTGTTCGGTATTTGGCCTGTGGCCGTAAAAGCGCCAAGCATGAACCTCACTGGCTTTGCAGCCTTGCTCAATATGTTTGGTTTGGTCTTATTTTTTATTTTATCGGGCTTTTTATTGCGTCACAAAGCGGACCAATACCCAACTTATTTATTGCAAAAATCCAAACAAAACTTAGGTCGTTTTCTGGGGTACTACATTTTGCTTTCCATCCTATTTTATTTGCTTTTGACCCTTTCGAAGGGTCGACTTTTGGGTGTTAAAGAACTGGATTTTCTAAACTCATTTTATCATTTATGGTTTTTGGTGGCGCTTGCCGCTTTTCAGTTTATTTTTTGGGTGGGTCAAAAATTAATAGGTTTTTCGGTACTGAAATTCAAAATACCCGTTTTCATACCGATTGTTACACATGCCATTTGCCTCTATTTGCAAGGCGGAATTTTTTTAAAGACACCAACTCAAATTGACTCATATACTTTGTTGTCCTTGGTTGTATATTTCGTTTGGTTTTGTTTTGGCCTGAGCATCAATTCTGTTTTAGATTTAACCTCGAACTTAAAATTGAAGACTTGGGTTGCTCCAATAACCCTGCTTGTATTTTACTTTTTGAGTAAGGCCGCCCTGATTTTTTCGTGGCCGTATGCAGCTTGGTGGCAAATTTTTGGTTCACTAATTGATCCGCTCGTGTTTTTTGCCGTTTTGGTCATTTGGTTCAAAATAGAATCGCGGTATTTTAAAAAAGCACTAGACCCTTCGCAAATTTCATATTGGCAAGATCTGCTGCAGCGTCATCAACTCCGGATCTACGTCTTTCAGATTCCTTTGATTTTTGTTTGGATAGCGCTCTTAGAAAAATGTGGCGTGTCGGTTCAGAATGAAACTTTAATTGCAGGCTTAAAACCAAATTGGAACGAAGCGTTGGCCACATGGCTTTTGTTTAACCTCACCCTCTGGATATTTGGCTTCGGGGCATGGCGGTGGTTAAAAATCAAAAAACCCCTGCACCAAAAGACACAGGGGTTTAAGTGAGGTCTCAAGCGGATTCGAACCGCTGTAGACGGTTTTGCAGACCGGTGCCTAACCGCTCGGCCATGAGACCATCAGGATTGCAAAGATAGCAATTTTTACAGTTTCTAAAAAGGGTAAATCAGAACTTGATGAGTTTTTTTGACAACAACTGCCCGCCAAGGCGTGCCGATAAATAATAAACGCCATTTGGCAGTGCGTTCCAATCGATTTGGTCAGGACCTAACTCAAGTACAGTTGTACCGCTTTCAGGTTCCAATTTGAACTGAAGTTGCCCACTTGCATCATAGAAATAGAGTTGGTCGTCCGGCCCAAGACTTTTTGGGAAAGTCAAAGTAAGCTGTTGATCAAAAGGATTGGGGTAGGCCACAATAGAACTATTATCATCGATAGGGTAGTCATTCAAAGATGCACTTATCAGGGCCTCGAGGTCGTAAGTTTCATCACCAGGTTGGTATGGTAAGTAATGGAAATAAGTTAAAAACATTTCATCTGTGGTATTGAAACCGCTGTAAATGGTTTGTGGGGGCGAGTTTGGATTATTGGGATTGTTGGCCGTATTGTCATAGGTGCCTTCGCTTTTGAGTTTGTAACCCTGAGGTACCTTTTGCATAAATTTGAAGAAATAGAAATCTTGCCACATGAAATCCCATTTTGGAATGTTGACAAACTTTATGGTATCGGCCCCAGGTTTGTATGCATAGGCTTTGATATTGGTTCCTGTAAGATGCATATGTGGAAAGACGGAAAGTACGGAAAAGTTTGTTGGTATTGTGGCGCCACCCGGAGGGTAAAAAGCATTGAGATCAGTGACTTGATTGGCCGGTAAACTAAAGTTGTAATTGGCCAGTAAGGGCCCTGCACTGATTTGCCGTACGTTGGTTGTTCCAACCGGATAAAAGTGCAAGATAACTTTGGTTGAGTCATAGAGTCCGTAAGAACCCATCGGATAATGCATGGCGAAATAAATCGAGGACCCTGGGCCAATATCGAGGCCAAGTTTGACCGGATCGGTGGAGGGCAAAATCATGGGCGTAGCGCCTGGCGTGTAGCCGGTTATGAGTTTGGTGCTGCCATTACTTGGACTGGCACAATTCCCACCGATTGTGTCGGTACTTTCTATGCTCGTTGGATCGAGGTAAACCAAACAATGATGCACGATTTCTCGGTTGCCCGGCACAACTTCTACGGCTTTGATAACCCGATTTTGAGTGAGGTTGGTCGGAATATTGAAGCAAACGTAGTCATCTTGTGTGGTAGCTTTAGACATATAGGTCGGAATTTGCACTTGCAAATCGCCATTGCCTAAAAAGGTTGTTGACGTA
>JBJTNX010000163.1:0-7761 GCA_046074325.1 Sphingomonadales bacterium | reverse complement strand
TGCTTTCAAAGTTAGCCAAAATTCGTAAATTGGACACGTGATTTTACGGACTTCTATTTGCGTTTTATTGATTTTTTTGTGTGTTGAAGCAAATGCGCAAAACAAGCGCAATGCTGCTGGCCAACGCCACGGCAAATGGGTGTTTACCGGTAAAGATTTTCCACAGCGCAACCTACCGAAAACACAAAAAGTAGAGGAAGGATACTATGTCAACGGCCGAAAAGAAGGCGTTTGGACCAAATTCTATACTGACGGCCGTGTCCAACTCAAGGGCACGTACAGCAACAACAGACCCGAAGGGCCCTACACGCGTTATTTTTCAAACGGCCAAATAGCGGAACAAGGAGATTTTCAACAAAATGGCTACAAAGGGTTGCTATTGCGCTACCACGAAAACGGCAATTTGGCATACCGCGCCAATTTTAACAATCAAGGTCAAGAGAGTGGAAAAGTGACTTACTACCACCCAAATGGAAAAGTAGCGCTTACCTACACGGTCAAAAATGGCAAAGTGCAAGGCGAGGTCTCCCGTTACAATACCAACGGACAACTGCTCAGTTCTTTTGATGTCACTGCCAATGGCGCTGTGGGTCCGGTTCACAAAGCAAACCCTCAAACCCCTCAGCTCAAAGCACCAGCGCCAGTCAATTCCAATGTGTATCCACCGCGTTTATCGAACCCTAAAACAAAAGGGCTTCGTTTTGTACCCAACGGATACAATAAAGTTTATAACGATAACGACGAGATCTGGATGGATGGCGAATTCAAGAACGGCCAACTCTACGACGGAAAGGTGTACGATTATGACCAAGATGGCATTTTACAGAAGGTCCGCATTTTTAAATTAGGGAAGTATCATTCAGATGGCCAACTCTAATCACCGATATTTACTTAATTTTGTTCCCAAATTAGCACTATGAAAGCATACGTTTTTCCGGGTCAAGGCGCCCAATTTTCTGGAATGGGCAAGGATCTCTACGAAAATTCTGAACTCGCTCGTACCTTATTTGCACAAGCAAACGACATTCTCGGTTTCGACATACAAAGCATCATGTTTGAGGGCACTGACGACCAACTCAAACAAACAAACGTGACACAACCAGCCATCTTTTTGCACAGCACTATCTTAGCTGCGTGCTTAGGTGCTTCTTTTCGGCCAGATATGGTAGCCGGACATTCTTTGGGTGAATTTTCAGCTTTAGTGGCCAACAAAACGCTATCCTTTGAAGACGGTTTGCGTCTGGTTGCCAAAAGAGCAGCCGCCATGCAAAAAGCATGTGAGCTTGCCCCGAGCACAATGGCGGCAATTTTAGGCCTCGAAGACGACGTTGTGGAGCGCATTTGCGCCCAAATAGATGGCGTTGTTGTACCTGCAAACTACAATTGCCCTGGGCAGCTCGTTATTTCAGGTTCCCTCGAAGCCATTGATTCAGCTTGTGTCCAACTAACTGCTGCCGGTGCAAAACGTGCACTTGTTCTGCAGGTAGGTGGTGCTTTTCATTCTCCCCTAATGGAGCCGGCCCGCGAAGAATTAGCAGCTGCTATCGAGGCAACCCAATTTGCCACGCCGATTTGTCCGGTTTATCAAAATGTCAATGCGCAAGCCGTTACCGACCCCGCGCACATCAAAGCCAATTTAGTAACACAACTAACCGGTGCAGTGCGTTGGACTCAAATCATGCAAAACATGTTAGCCGATGGCTGTGCAGAGGTCATCGAAGTTGGTCCGGGTAAAGTTTTACAAGGCTTATTCAAAAAGGTAGACCGCGAAATCCCGACAAGTAGCGCTGCGATTTAATTTTTTTTTGTGGAATTCATCCACTACCGCCATCTTCATCGTAAATAGAAGCTTATGAGAAACTTGATGATGGTGTGGATGCTCTTGACAGCAGTAAACACAGTAGCCCAATCTGGTACTGGCGATGTCGTTGGTACTTTTGTGAATTTTGCAACCCAGACCCCTGTTGTTGGTGCCAAAGCCATCATCCGAGAGAATGGCCGCGTCTATCTGGCACTTTCCAATGAGGAAG
This sequence comes from Sphingomonadales bacterium, assembly GCA_046074325.1. Taxonomy (GTDB): domain Bacteria; phylum Bacteroidota; class Bacteroidia; order Flavobacteriales_D; family Crocinitomicaceae; genus UBA952. The sequence continues at coordinate 5,731 of JBJTNX010000163.1, read as the reverse complement.
GGCGTTTTCGGATCGTTGGCGTTCCGGCAGGCACTTATCAAGTTGTGGGTTATTTTCAAAAAGACAGCACCGAGAAAGTGCTTGTTGAAGTTCCTGTCGAAGCCTACGGCAATGCCGGAACAATTTACTTTCAAGGAAAAACCCAAGACACCAAAGCGGTCAGGGTAGGTGGTGGACGCTATGAACAAGCGCGTATCCGTATTGGCGAAACACCAGTCACGACCCTCACAGCCAAGGAAATCAAAAACCGCCCCGATAAATTTAGTGTGGTAGATATGGTGGCTAATTCGAATTCTGACATCAAAAAAGATGATGATGGCGGCCTTATGTTTCGGGGTGCACGCAAAGGCGATATGATCTATGTGCTCGATGGCATCAAGTCCAATGAAGTGTTTAATGTACCGAGTTGTGCCATCGGACGCGTCACCGTTTACACCGGTGGTTTGCCTGCCAAGTACGGCGATACACTCGGCGGAGCTGTTATCTTAGAAACCAAAAGTTACTTTGACCTTTACCGCGAGTGGGAAATCAATCAGCCAGAGCCTGGTCAGCAATAAAAGGGTATGTAATATCCCAAAGAAATAAACCCTGAGCAGGCACTGACACAAACGCCTCTGAGCGGTCTTGGGCAGCAATAATGCCGGGCAGTTCAGCGGCGTTTATTTTATCGAGCCCTACCTCTATGAGCGTCCCGACAATTGCCCTAACCATGTTGCGTAAAAACCGATTGGCCGAAATTTCAAAAAAAATGCCATTTGTATCGGTATACCACTGGGCTGCAAAAACTTCACAAATATTGGTTTTGACATCAGTATGTGCTTTTGCAAAAGATGAAAAATCCTGAACGCCAAGTAAATGCTGTGCGGCTTCATTCATGGCCGAAACATTGAGCGCTTGTTGGACATACCAGCTTTGTGCTTGAAGGAATGGATTTTTGCGTTGGTGAATAAAGTATCTATACGTTCTGCGCTGTGCATCAAAGCGGGCATGTGCTGCTGGTAAGACCTCAATAGCGCTAAAAAAAGCGAGGTCTGGCGGCGTCATTCGATTGAGTTTGAATACGAGTTGGTTGGTCTCCCAGTTGCGGGGTAGGTCGGTGTGTAAGAAGTAGCGGTGGGCGTGTACGCCTGCATCGGTCCGGCCACAACCCACAACCTCGATGCGGTTTTGGCCGTGCAAATTGCTGAGTGCTGTCTCAATCTCACCTTGTACAGAACGCGCATTGGGCTGAATTTGCCAGCCATGGTAGTTGTTGCCGTTGTAAGCGAGTTCAATAAAATAACGCGGCACTTATTTTAAATCTTCTTTTTGTAAAATACCAATATGAGCAAAAAACAAATTTTAGCTAAAAAGCCCATCGATATCGCTAACGCTGGCCCAAGTGATATACTGGGAACTGAGCTGTAAATGGGTGTCGTCGAGTGTGCTGTTTATTTTTGCGCCGAGATTAATGGGTGCAGACCATTCTGTGCCATTGCGTTTGCACATAAATAAATCATAGCCCCCCATTCCGGCATGGCCATCCGAAGCAAAAAAGAGGAATTTTCCATCTGGTGTTACATAAGGCGTTGTTTCTCTTCCTTCCGTATTGATGCCTTGAGGCAAAGCCTTGACCTCAGCTTGCCAAATCCCATTGATTTTTTTGGCAACGTAAATTTCAGTGGCATATTTTTCGGCATTTCGATCCGAAACAAAATAGAGTTCTTCCACATAAGTGAATTCATCGAGCCAAATGGTGTCGGTTTTCGTAGGGGAGCCATCAAAGTAGCTGGTGTTTAAGCCGGGTATTTCGTTGATGAGCCGTTTGTCGTCCCAGGTGCCTGCTTGCTCCGTGTTCAATTCAAAAATATCAGAGCTTTGGGTCAGCATTTCTTTGTTTTCACCTTCTTTAGAAGCGGTCGTATTTAAAGTGCCGAGCGCCATTTTTTGATCGGCTGATACATAAGAGAGCGCATCGAAACCTTCGGTATTTAGGAGTTCATCGTTGGTGTAAATACGCAGCCAAAGTGTATCGGCAGAATGGTCTCGAGTGGCCTGATATATATCTTCAAAGAAGCGTTGGTCGTCTGGGTTGAGGTTGGCGCCTTTTGCATCTGGGTTTCGGCTTGTAAAGTATAAAGTTAGGGCATCTGGGCTCAGGATAGGGCCGTATTCGTCGTATTTTGTATTGAGTGAACCGCCGAGTAATTGCCGAAGGTTGGTGCTGCCTTTTTGTTGTTCTTGAAGGGCATATTGACATTGTTTTTCAAGTAGGCCAAACCCCAGGGCTTGAAAATTTTTATCGGAGTTGAGCATTTTTTTGGCACGCTCGAGTTGTTGGCTTGCGGGCAGCAATTCACCCAACGACAAATCGATCTGAGTCGCCAAATATAGGTGGTCTGCATTGACCGCTGAACCCAAAAGCGTCATGGCTTTTTGCATGTGTTCTTGGGCATAAAAATAAGAACGCAAATCAAATTCCGTAGTTGCCAACCAATAGAATGCATTGCCATTGTTGGGGTCTATGGCGACGGCTTGCTTCAATAACATATACGCATTGCTGCTTTGGCCTTCATTGTAAAGCGCAATGGCATTGGAAGTGATGCGTTTGGCTTTAAGTTGCTCTTTTTTTGGTACGTCTTGCGCAAAAGTGAAAAAAGGCAGAAAGAGAAGAAGGGCTATGGCTTTCATAATTTAGTATATTGTACAAAGTAAACAAAACTATTAAAATCCATAACTTTGAATAAAGAATATATGTCCCTGACCTTGCGTTTTTTTGTTTCTATTTTGATTTTTCTTGGTGTACCATCTTGTACTTTGGGTCAGCCCAAAGAACAAACGAATGCCCCAGACTACTCCAACTGGACCACACTGACCACCGGAATGGAATACAGAGAAATTGATGCGCCCGTAAAATCGTTTATTGGCGATTCAAAATTGTCTATTTTGCGCATGGATCCATCCTTGTTTCGTTTCGATCTTTTTGCCGCTACACAATACGATTCAGTTGCCAAAGACCTCTATTCTTGGGCCGATACCTTTGATCTTTTGGTTGCATTTAATGCCGGTATGTATAACTTAGGTAGGCCGTTGCAAAGTAGGGCATATCTGCAGTCGGGCAACCACATCAACAATGGAAAACTCCTTGAAAATTTCAACCTCATGTTGGCCTTAGGACCCAAGCCCAATACCAATCGTTCCAATATCGAAGTACTCGATCTGACGTGTTCTAATTGGGAACAAGAAAAAAATAACTTTACGGGCTTTGCGCAAGGACTGCGCATGATAGACTGCAATGCCAGCCCCATGAATTGGCAGAAAAAGGTACAGTCTTGCAGCATGCTGGTTGCAGCCGAGGACGAAAAAGGTTGGTTCTACCTGATTTTTACCAGATCGCCCTACACACACAACCAAATGATAGGTTTTCTCAAGCAAATGCCCGGCGGGATCCACGATGCCATCTACTTGGAAGGCGGCCCAGAAACCAGTCTGCTCATCGATGTCAATGGGCACTGCATCGAAAAAGTAGGATCTTGGGTCTCGACCACCTGGGAGCGCAACGATAACGACCATTTTTGGCGTTTGCCCAATATCGTGGGCGTCCGAAAAAATTGATAAGAATCAGTTTTTTTAGGCAATACAACTCATATCTATTGATGTTGATTTGCGTCAACTTTGTAATGTTCAATAGAACAACACTACTGCGTCTTTCATTTTTGACGACTGTAACATTACAATGACGAGAGGATTCAATCAGAGCATGGGTTTAGTATCAATTTTTTCCTCTCAGAACAGTAGTAAGAAAGGGCTGTCTTGTTAGACGGCCCTTTTTTTATGACTCAATATTACTTATCATGTTCATAAAAAGAAGTTATAATAAAGCTACTATATATAAATAGTATTGCTATTATTTTTGCACAAAATACTTTTATGGATTTAGTAGATCGTTTTCAGATTCCGGTTCTAGAAGCTATTGCCTTACGCAATCCGCAGTCCACGCAATTGGGGCAGCGCATCATTGAAGGCAGTATATTTTTAATTGACGAGTTGGGCTTCGAGCAATTTACATTTAAAAAATTGGCACAAGCTGTCGGCACCACTGAGGCTTCTGTTTACAGGTATTTTTCTTGTAAGCAAAAATTATTGCTTTACTTGATCAATTGGTATTGGGGTAGATTAGAATGTAGGCTGCACTTGCAGACGCAAGGTGGAAGCGCAAAAGAGCGCTTATTGCGCGCACTCGAGTTGGTTTTGGTTCCACAGCAATCTTCCTTGTCTTTTGCCAGCGAGAAACGACTTCAGCGAATTGTTATTCACGAAGCATCTAAGGTTTTTCTCACCAAGGCAGTAGATACCGATCACCAAACCGGTTATCACCGCATATATACTGAAATCGTCCAGTATATTTCCGAATTGGTATGCGCGTACCAGCCCAATTGTAAATATCCCGAAATGTTAGTGACTACCTTACTCGAAGGAAGTTTATTACAACGCTTTTTTGGCCAGCACCTGCCAGAGGTTACGAATGCCTCAGAACAAGAAGATGCTGTAGCTGTTTTTTACACACAATTAATATTTAGTTACCTCGACCATGAATAAGGACGTTACCAAACCCTATGAACGCTTTTGGGCTTTACTCAAACCTGACAGCAAAGACATCTCGGATATCTATTTATTTGCCATCATCGGCGGTTTGCTGAGTTTGGGTTTGCCTCTGGGTATTCAGGCTATTATCAACTTTATTCAGGCTGGAAAGGTCAGTACCTCCTGGTTTATGTTGGTTGGTTTGGTAGTCGCTGCCATTGGCTTCACAGGCTTTATGAATATTGCCCAGCTGCGCATTACCGAAAACTTACAGCAGCGTATATTCACGCGCTCAGCCCTAGAGTTTGCCACACGAATTCCCAAAATTCAACTTAGAGAGTTGTTGCTGCGTTACGCACCAGAATGGACCAATCGCTTTTTCGATACATTGACGATTCAAAAAGGCATCTCTAAATTGCTCATCGACTTTACAGCTGCCACTTTACAGATTCTATTCGGCCTGATTTTACTCTCTTTCTATCATCCCTTTTTTATCATTTTTGGCTTTGCCTTGCTGCTTTTATTGGCATTGATTTTCAGAATGACGGCCACCAAAGGGTTTGTGACGAGCCTTGACGAGTCCAAATATAAATACAAGGTAGCCAATTGGCTCGAAGAAATTGCGCGCAACCGTCTGACATTTAAACATTTAGGCGCTAAAGGGATCTTGCTTCAGCGCACTGATCACTACCTTGAAGGTTACCTCAAGTCCCGCGATGCCCATTTCAAAGTATTAGTCCAACAGTACAAATACCTCATTGGTTTTAAGGTACTCATTGCGCTGGCTTTGCTGATCATCGGCGGTTTGCTGGTACTCAATCAGCAAATGAATATTGGGCAATTTGTAGCGGCAGAAATCATTATTGTACTTGTACTCAATTCAGTGGAAAAATTAATCGTCAGCCTCGAGATGGTCTATGACGTCCTGACGGCAATTGAAAAAATAGGTGAGATTACAGATCTGCCACTCGATGCACAAGAAGGATTACAACTACCAAATTTAGATGCGTATACCATTGAGTTCAAACAATTAGCTTACCAAACCAATTGGAGCCATACGCCTTTACTATCACAAATGAGTTGTCGATTTGAGGCAGGTAAACGCTATCATATTCAAGACCTCGAAGGCAATCAGGCCCAAGGGCTATTTCTAATGATTTCGGCAATG
>JBJTNX010000162.1:0-8567 GCA_046074325.1 Sphingomonadales bacterium | reverse complement strand
GCAAGAAATTTTTGGATAGGGGTTCTGTGTAAGTAAGGGTGGTGTAATGGGTAGCACTTTGGTTACTATTTGTTTTACGCTGATTTACAATAGTATCAAAAACCAAAGCATTTGTACTTGTCGTGAGCTTTCCTTCTGAGTCGTTGTCATTGTAACGCAAAATATATTTAGCCTCTAGCTCGCGGTCTTTTTTACCAAACTTTCGACGCAAAATAGCCTCTGAATTGCTACTCATTCCTTTGGAGTCATATTGGTTATTGACGTTGGTGAGAAGGTAAGAAGCAAAGCTTTCGTCCCTGAAATCATTGACAGCGGTATTGTTTTGTTCGCCGTTATCAATGTGTAGATTTGGCTTGATTTCGAGTTTAGTTAACGAGTCTATATCGATTTGCAAATTCATGTTGATGCGGTGTGAGCTACTGACAGTCAGGTTACTTGAGGAATCTTTGGTGAAGTAAGAGCTATCCGCTAAAAAATACTGAGATTGGGAACTTGAATTGGCTTGTAGACGGCTGTCGTAGTATGCGTAATTGAGGCCGAGTTTGACTTTTTCTGAAAGACGGTCGTTGTAATAAACGCCTGTCTTGAGGGTTTGTGGAATGCCAGACCGATTGCCTCTGGAGTCGCGGTCCCAGAAATTTAGACCGCTTTCGTTTTGCTCGTTTTCGAGGCCAAATTTATTCATGTCGCCAAAGCCAAAGCTCGATTTCGGCGTGTTTGAGGCCAACATAAAAACAGAAATCTTCTGGGTCTTGTTGAATTTGTTGTAGAGTAGTTCAGACTCATAAAATGCCTTGTCTGCGTCGCCTTGATTGAAGTCGGAGGCCACTGAAGCTTTTCCGAAATAGCCCCGTTTGGCTTCGTCTTTTAATTTGAGGTCAAGTACTTGGATTTTGTCGTCCTCACCGGCTGCAGCATCTTCGTTTTTCTTCTCGTAAACTTGAACAGACTCTACACCGTTCGCAGCAAGGTTTTTGGTGGCAATGGTGGGATCTGAACCAAAAAATTCGTCGCCATCTACCAATACCTGACTGATTTCTTTTCCTTGAGAGGTAATGCTGCCGTCGTCCTCTACTTTGATTCCTGGAAGTTTTTTGAGTAGGTCCTCAACGACCGCATTTTCAGCGACTTTAAAGGAATCGGCTACAAAAATAAGGGTGTCGCCACTAAAATACATGGCATTGCGGTTGCGCGTCACAACCACGTCTTTTACATCTTGTACTTTTGGATACAGACGAATGTCCGGAAGTTCGAAAGTTGTTTTTTTAGCGGAACCCATAAGGTAAATACTGCGCGGCGTCCAATTGCTGTGTTCTATCACTAACTGAAATGAGTCGAGAGGGAGGTTGTTGATTTGGAATTCGCCATTAGTGTTGCTACGCGTGAACTGTACCAAAACCGAGTCGCGAAGGTGGATGGCCATAATACTCGCTTGATGAATTGGTTGGGTTCCGGAGGTATCTACCAAACGCCCACTTACTTTCATGTTTTGCGCGTAAAATAGATTGGAACAAAAGAAAAGAGCGAGGAGAAGTAAGAATTTTTTCATGAAATAAGGATCAATACAATTATATAAGACGAATGAACGGGCTAAAATGTTGCATTAGCGTTTTTGGATCCCAACCAAAACTTGGTATTGAAGGCCAGATGCTTCTTGTATGGGTTGATGCTGGATGGTGAATTTTTCATTTTTATAGGCATCGGGATTTTTTTCAAGGGCTTTGATGAGCGTTTCTTGGGGCGCATAAGCAAGGTTGGTAGAGTAATTGTCATTGCCGAATTGGACAAATTTTTTGTTGAATGCTTCGTCGAAACCTTGAAAGTAAAGCGCAAAGGAGCCTTCTTGGTTTTGCATATCTGACAAAAGCAAAAGGTTTTCTTGAATGGCCTGGTGTTGTTCTTTGGGTAATTTGAACGATTTATAAGGTTGGTTTTTGAGTTTACCTTTGCCTATTTTGGTATAACTTGCAATTGGTTCCTGATCGGCGTTGTAGAACACAAAATACTCAGTTCGGGCTGCGATACTGAGCGAGCTACGCAAGTTCTGTTCTTCCATACAAACCATACTCAATACTTCTTTTAGGAAATATAAAGTCAAACTCAATTTTTTACCATTTGTGTCAATGCGGTCAATCGTTGCTTTTAAAATTTCGTCATCGGCATTCAAAAAAGCACGGGACTCAATGGTGACGCCCGATTTGTGTGTAAAAAATAATGAGGGCAATACCTTGAGGTTTTGGCGCTGCTCAATTTTATCTCGGTAATTTAAAAAAGCATCAAGCCCATCAAATTCAGGTTCGAAAATAAGCTGAGCCTTTTTGGGGAAATTATCTTTTATGGTCTCGCGACACGAAAACAAACCCAGGCTCAGTAAGCAAAATATTAAAATGATTTTCACGAGGTAAAATTACAAATACTTCGCCAAAACGGGTTGAATTCAAGATTAAACGCAATGTTGCTGCGATAAAACTCCGTAATTTTGACGAATGGCAGTGGTACTTTGCATCGATTTTGGACTCAAGCGCTGTGGTTTGGCAATCAGCGACCCAAATCGCATTATTGCAAGTCCATTGCAAACAATTGCCTCTGAAACGCTAGAAGCTTGGCTAGAAATCGAAATCCCGAAGCGTCAAATTTCAGAGATCGTATTGGGTTACCCAACGCGCCTCGACGGTTCAGACACCCATGTCACTGAAAATATTCGTTTACTGAAGCAGGTTTTAGAAACGAAATTCCCGCAACTACAAATTCAGTTATTTGACGAGCGCTTTAGCTCCAAAATGGCCAGTACTGCTATTTCTCAAATGGGTCATAAAAAAAAGAAACAAGATAAGGGTTTGATTGATCAAGTTGCCGCAGCACTCATTTTACAAGAATTCTTGAGTCAAAGCTAATCCTTGTTAAATTTGCATTATGATTTTACCAATAGTTGCCTACGGAGACCCAGTCCTTAAGAAAGAGGCTGAAGAGATTGATGAAAACTATCCCGATCTTCAAAAGTTGATTGCCGAAATGTTCGAAACAATGTACCATGCCAAAGGCGTTGGTTTGGCCGCACCCCAAATTGGTAAAAGTATACGCCTGTTTATTGTTGATGGAAGCCCTTTTGCAGACGAAGAAGATGACGAGCCAGATCCAAAAGCTGCCGGTATTGAAAATTTCAAAAAAGTATTCATCAATCCGATCATTGAAGAACAAAGCGGCGATAAATGGGCATTTCAAGAAGGGTGTTTATCTATTCCGGGTATCCGTGAAAACGTCCAACGTCAAGAGCGTGTGCTCGTTACTTACTACGATGAAAACTGGAACTTCCACGAAGAAACTTTTGATGGCTATGCAGCGCGAATTATCCAACATGAATACGACCACATCGAAGGCGTACTTTTCACCGACCACCTGAGTCCACTCAAGAAAAAATTATTACTCAAGCGCCTAGGAAATATCAGTCTTGGAGCCATAAACGTCGATTACAAAATGAGTTTCCCCGGATCTAAAAAACAACGCATGATTTAATCATTTCGCATGAAAGCACAATTCCCTCTTTATCTTTTTTCTATTCTTTTAATTGCCGCTTGTCAGACCAATACGGCAGAACCAACCCAACAAGAATCCTTGCGAGAGCGAATTACCTCTTTTGAAGATTCTTTGGCCAAACTGCAAAAAGACCCTAAAAAGGCTGCTCAAATTACGAGCCTTACGCAAATAGAACTCATCAACCGCCTTACCGCTTATAGCCGCAAATTTCCAAAAGATGCCTTCAGTGCAGACTGTCTTTTTAAAACGCACATGATTTACGAAAACCTGCGTGCACCACAAGAAGCCAGAGCCTATGCGGATACCCTCTTGGAGCGTTTCCCTAATTATAAAAACCGAAAATTATTGCTCGAAAGTTTGGCAAGTTCTTACGATATCAACACGCCGAGAGATACTGCCAAAGTGCGTTATTATTTTGAGTTGTTGCTCAAAGAACCTGGCCTCAAGACACAGCAAAAGAAAGACATCAAGTCCAGGCTTGCACATCTTGATTTAACCTTTGAGGAATATATTTTAAAAGCGAATTAGCTTTCAGTTAACGCCTTCAAATCCTCAAAGAAAGCAGGATAAGATTTCGCCACACTTTGGTTTTCGTTTAAATGCTGACCCTCCTTACACAAAAGAGCAGCAATGGCGCTCGCCATGGCAATTCGGTGGTCGTTGTAGGTCTCAATGACACCATTGTTTACGTGGCCATTTCCGGAAATCTCTATTTGATTTTCTTTTATCTGATATGCCACCCCCCAAGATACTAAGGCTTCGCACATCGCTTTGAGGCGGTCAGACTCCTTGTTTTTCAGGCGGTCTAGCCCTGAAATACGGCTTTTGCCAATTGCGGCGCATGCCAGCACGACAAGCACTGGGAATAAATCGGGTTGTTGGGTGCAATCAAAATCGAAAGGTTGGCGCTTGTCTATGGAATGTATTTGAAGTGTGCCGTTTTCCCAATGCACTTGCGCACCAAACTGATGTAATGCACCGAGTAGGTTTCGGTCCGGTTGCAAGCTGGTTTGGTTCAGACCTACAATTTCAATTTTACCTTTGATTGCTGCTCCTACCAAGAACGCCGCCACACTACTCCAGTCTCCTTCTACAGTTGCATGGTCGAGTTGTAATTCTTGCGCTCCTTCAAAAAGATAGGTGTCGCCCGTTTGTGTGTATTTGAATCCAGCCTGCGCCAAGACATTTAAGGTAAGTTCAAAATAGGGCCTGCTACTGAGTTTTTGGATTTCAATATGCCAAGATCCCGGTGTTGCAGCAGCTAAAAAAAACAGCCCAGAAACAAATTGTGAGCCTTGATTGCCATCAACAACCAAGCGCTTGTGTTGGATTTGGCCACTTATTTCTAAAGGTAATAAGCTGTTTGAATGCTTTACCTCTAAGCCTAATTGTTCGAGTAAGTGAATGGTGCTTCGGTGTTCACGTAATTTTAAGGTGCCTGCCCCGTTTAAAGTATATTCTTTGTAGAAATGACGCCCCATGAAAGCCAAGCTGCGCAAGGCAAAACCGCTTTCGCCAAGAAAGAGCACTTTGTGTTTTTGAGATGGATCATTTTTGATTTCATCTATTGCTGCTTGCATAGCGAGCGTATCTTTATCTTGGCCGAGATTGTGAATCTTAAAAGGGGATTTGGTGATGCTACTAAGCAACAAGAGACGCTGGGCATGACTCTTCGAGGGAGGAGCAAGCAATTTCCCTTTGAGTGCTTTGATGTTAACGTGCATCATTGGTTTTGCTGAGTTCTAACTGAATGCGCAAAGACTCTTCATGGAGCATTTTGATAAAATGCTCGGCAAATTCTGAAGATAGGCCTGCGTTCAGGGCTTTCTCAATGGTTGATTTGAGTGTTTCTTCCCAACGCTGTACTTGCAAAATAGGGGTGTTGCTGTTGCGTTTTAAGATTCCTATTTGCTTAGATAGTTCCATGCGCTCCTGCAAGAGCTCAAGTAAACCTTCGTCGATGATACTCAGTTTGTCGCGCAGTTCTGCTAAATCGTTCTGAGCACGTTCGTTTTGTGAACGCGGCTTTAAATTCAGAAGTAATTCGGTTAATACAGCGGGCGTAAGTTGTTGTTTGGCATCGGTAAGTGCAACGTTGGGATCATAGTGTGTTTCGATCATGAGCCCGTTGTAATGCAAATCGAGCGCTTGTTGAGCAAGTGGCGCAATAAGTGCGGCGCGTCCACCAATATGCGATGGATCCATGAGCAATTGTAGGTCAGGTCGGGCTTGTTTGAGGTCAATGGCAATTTGCCAATGAGGGTTATTGCGGTATTTGGTTTTTTGATAAACCGAAAAACCGCGGTGAATGGCGCCAATCACTTGTACGCCATAGCGTTCTAGTCTTTCTATTGCCCCTAGCCAAAGTTTGAGATCTGGATTAACCGGATTTTTTACCATTACAGGAATGCCCGTGCCTTGCAGTGCCTCGGCGAGTTCTTGGACCGTAAACGGATTGACAGTAGAGCGTGCGCCAATCCAAAGCATATCTAGTTGTTTTGCGGCAGCAGCCCGAACGTGTTCAGCGGTAGCTACTTCAGTACAAATTTTGAAACCGTAGCGTTTGCGTACATCAACGAGCCATTCAAGACCTATGTCGCCTATGCCTTCAAAAGCGCCAGGCTGTGTTCGGGGTTTCCAGATCCCGGCCCTAAAATAAGAAAGCGGAAGGCCTTTGAGGCCTTCCGCTGTTTGAATGATTTGCGCATGCGTTTCGGCCGAACACGGCCCTGCGATGAGGCTGTCGAAGAGATCCGGACGCATGTGGTTTTTTATTTGGCGTAGTTGACGGCGCGTTTTTCGCGGATGACAGTTACCTTGACTTGACCTGGGTAGGTCATTTCGGTTTGTATGCGTTGCGATATGGTAAAAGAAAGTTCTTCGGCGCGTTGGTCAGAGACTTTCTCAGCTTCTACCAATACACGCAATTCACGGCCAGCTTGAATCGCATAAGCGCTGCCAACGCCATCGTAAGATAGAGCTAGGTTTTCAAGCTCTTTGATGCGCTTGATATATGCCTCAACGATTTCGCGACGTGCGCCAGGGCGAGCCCCTGAAATGGCATCACAAACCTGTACAATCGGTGAAATAAGTGTGGTCATTTCGATTTCGTCGTGGTGGGCACCAATCGCGTTCAAGACATCGCCTTTTTCACCAAATTTTTCGGCAATTTTCATACCTAAAATAGCGTGTGGCAATTCTGGTTCTTCGTCTGGCACTTTACCGATATCGTGCAATAGACCAGCGCGCTTGGCAAGTTTTACATTTAAACCGAGTTCTGCCGCCATAATTGCACACAAGTTGGCTACTTCTCTGGAGTGTTGTAAAAGATTTTGTCCGTAAGACGAACGGAATTTCATGCGGCCGACCATGCGCATAAGCTCTGGATGGAGGCCGTGAATGCCGAGGTCAATGCAAGTTCGACGACCGGTTTCGGCAATTTCTTCATCGAGTTGTTTGCGCGTTTTTGCAACTACTTCTTCGATTCGAGCAGGGTGAATACGGCCATCCGAAACCAATTGGTGTAGGCTCAAACGAGCGATTTCGCGACGAACTGGATCGAAGCAAGAGAGAATGATGGCCTCTGGGGTGTCATCGACAATGATTTCAACGCCAGTAGCAGCCTCTAGTGCACGAATGTTGCGTCCCTCGCGGCCAATGATGCGGCCTTTGACTTCATCGGATTCGATATTGAAGACAGATACGGCATTCTCAATGGCTTGTTCGGTAGCAACGCGCTGAATGCTTTGAATGACTATTTTGCGCGCTTCTTTATTGGCATTTAGCTTGGCTTCTTCGGTGATTTCTTTGATGGTGGCCATTGCTGCTGTGCGCGCTTCGTCAGTGAGTGCTTGCATGAGGTGTTGCTTGGCATCTTCTGGTGCGAGCTGTGCAATCTTAGAGAGTTCTGCAATTTGCTTCTGATGGATTTTATCGAGCTCTTGTGTTCGAACGTCTAGGTGGCTGGCTTTGGTTTGGTAATCGGCTTGTGTCTTTTCGAGTTCTTTTTCTTTACGGCCGATTTCTTCTAGTTTTTGATTAAGCGTTTTTTCTTTGGTACGGAAGCGGTCTTCGTTGGATTGCATGCGACGCTCACGTTCTTTGATTGCTTCTTCGTGTTCTTCTTTTTGCTTGAGGAAGCGTTCTTTGGCTTGTAAAGCTCTTTCTTTTTGGATGGTTTCTGCTTTTGCTTCAGCTTCTTTAATGATGCGCTCGGCGTCCTTTTTGAGGAGATTTTTTTGGATGATCACCCCTGCGACACCGCCGCCTAGTGATCCGATTAATAACCATAATATGTCCATTCTACTGCGATTTGTAGTCAGGAGAGGTTGCGCAAATTGTGAAGGTTATTGAACGTTGCTCAAGTCTTGTCTGAGTGCCTCTAGTGCCGCTTCGATGTCGGAGTAGTCTGGCGCTTTTTCAACTGGTTTGGCTTCGGCTTTTGCTTTGGTAAGCAGTTGTAAGGCCGACATTGCCAATAAGTCTTGGGTATCGTTTACTGAATAGTTTTTACGTAGCAAGTCAATGGCTTTATTGACCTCTGCAGCAGCATTGTGAACTGCTTCTACTTCGGCTTCTGGTACATTGAGGGGGTAAGTCCGACCAGCAATATTGATTTTAAGCGCTATTTTACTCATTTAGGCTTGCTTGAGCTTTTCTATACAGAATTCAATTTCTTTCACAAGTGCGTCGATGTCCTCGGCGTTGCGACCTAACGGGGCAACAGGAACCTCTACGACTTTGTTTTGAGCCTCCACCAATGATAAATTGAGTGCCTCAATATGGGCTTTTAGCTCGGCAACTTGTGCTTGTTCGGCTTGGTACTGCGCTTGCATTTGCTGCAATTCTGCTTGTAACGCCTGGTGCATTGCACGTTCGTTGTTCAAGTCAGTTGCGAGTTGCAAACTGCGGTTGCGGATATCGGCTATGAGCGTATTGAGGTTCTCAGTCATGTTAAGCGGTGACTTTGTACAAAGTTAACAAGCATTCGTTTACATTCTGCAAAAAAGAAGAAGGATTTTCTATTTTTTCTT
>JBJTNX010000161.1:0-7393 GCA_046074325.1 Sphingomonadales bacterium | reverse complement strand
TTTTCGACTCGTTTTGCGTGGTCAATATTGCTGCGTACCTCATACGTCTGGATTCTTTGTTTGACCTTTGTTGCCGGATTATTATTGTATGTTTTGGAGGTGTTTTCTCCAATTTATTTGTTGAACGTCTTATGTTTAAGTGTAATGAGTGCGCTCGCGGCTGTACATTCGTCTTTGCTTCTGGGGCAAAAACGCTTTGCTGCCTATAATTTGATACAAATCAGTATGCCGCTGCTGACATTCTTCACTTGCCTTTTTCAGTATTATTTTTTCGGAAAACTCAATTACGAATGGGCTTTGTATTTGGCATTTGGTTTTGCCTTGGTACTCAGTAGTTACTTCGTATGGTATTATTGGCCAAAAGGACAAATAGCGCCACATACCTTTGGTTATTTATTCAAGCAATTACTCACTTATGGTACGTTTAACCAATTGGCGCATGTATTTCAATTGTTGAGTTTTAGAGCGTCATTTTATTTTCTGGAGTATTATCATGGCAAAGGCACAGTTGGTTTGTTTTCAAACGCCAGCTCTTTAACGGAGTCTGTGTGGCTCATCGCCACCAGTATTTCCTTGTGGCAGTATGCTGCAATTGCAAATTCCGATGACGGCAAATACAACATTGAGCTAACGGAAAAACTGACCCGCTTTGGCATGACCACAGCCTTTTTAGCTTGTCTGACTTTGGCCATTTTACCGGGTTCATTTTACGGCTTTTTATTTGGAGCCGATTTTGCTGCTTTGCACCCGATTATGTGGTTATTGGCGCCGGGGGTTTGGCTTTTCTCTTATGCACTGATTGTGGGTCATTATTTTTCAGGGCATGGACGTTATCAGGTCAATGCACTTGCATCTGGTATTGGACTAATTGTCAGTTTGATCGGGGCCATCTTATTGATTCCAATTTACGGTACGCAAGGTGCGGCTGTTGCAGCAAGTTTATCTTATTTCGTGACGAGCGCCATTGTTTTTTGGTATTTCAAAAAAGCAGGTGGCCAATTTACCTTATTTCTTCAATTCGAAGAGCTTAAATCATTTCAAACTCAAGTGCGACAGCGCTTACGTTCTATTAGGTCATGAATAAATTTGTCAAGTTAATTAGCGCACTTTACTTGTTGCTTAAAAAACCGGCCCTTTTGAATTTAATCTTAAAGGAAGACGGTGTCTATAAACTGAAATTTGAACGCAAACACAAGCAAATCAAGCTTCAAGAGCTATCGGTGCTGGATTGGCCCGAAGCACACGAAGTAAAGATTGCACCCTATGCTTTTTTATCGGGTTCTTCTTTGCCCACAGACTTTGCGCTTTTGCAGTTGCTTTGTAGAAAATTCAAGGTAGCAACTTATTTTGAGATTGGAACTTGGAGAGGTGAAAGTGCGGCGAATGTGGCGCCATTTGTGAAGCAAGTTTACACTTTAAATTTGCCAGACGAGACCCTCAAAGAAATGGGGCAGAGCAACGCCTATATTCAATCACATCGTTTTTTTTCCAAGCACTTATCAAATGTAACCCATTTATTTGGCGATTCTGCCACTTTTGATTGGCAGCCATTCGCAAGGCAAATGGATCTTATTTTTATCGACGGCGACCACAGTACAGAGGCGGTAGAAAGAGATACCCGCAATACTTTGCAGTTGCAAAAAAATCAAGATTCCATTATTGTATGGCACGACGCCAAATCCGATACTGAGTACCCGCGTTATGAAGTCTTGCTCGGTATTTATAACGGCCTTCCAAAGTCGATGCATCAGCATGTGTACCTGGTAAAAAATTCGCTTTGTGCTGTTTATTTGCCGCAACATCCAAAAGGTGAACCAATTGAAATCAACGCGCTTCCGACGAAGTCTTTTGAGCTTACCATCAAGCAAGTAAATACAGTGTCTTAACTAAAAGATTCAACTTCAAAAGTTTCGAGCCAAATCAAATAACAAGCATAACGAAAGGCAAAATTTTGGCTTAGTCCACGTTGGGGCTTTTCAAAAATAGCCTGTAGGTCTTGAACTAATGTCGACTTATTGACAAGATCACTTTTGTCAAGGTGTGCTTTTTCTTTAATGGTATTGATCCAAAAGTCAGCGCTTTGCATAAGCCATTTGCTTTCAGGCACGGAAAATCCTTTCTTGTCCTTGCGCCAAGAGATTGCTTTTGGCAGTTGGTTATCAAGGGCGTTACGCAAGGCAAATTTTGACCATCCGTTTTGGATGAGGTCCGTGGATGGCAATGATCGGGCGATGCGTATCAAGTCTTGATCGTCGGCAAACGGCGTTCGAGACTCAATGCTGTATTGCATGGCACAGCGGTCTTCCCAGCGCAAGAGTCCTTTTAGTTGATGCCCCCTGCAAAAATCGGCAAGATGCCCTTGCAAAGTACGTTGGCGCTTGCGCTTTACTGTTGTTTTGTTTGTTAGGTATTGCCAGGTTTCATTTTTTTGCTTTTTTGCTATTTGGTGCTGAATACCTGACGGAAGGTAACTAAAGACATCTTTTAGCCATTCTTTCACTATGTATTTTTTAGAGGTAGGTGAGTTGTCGAGCCCGGACCACTCTTTGTAAAACAACCGCCATTTTCCAGTCCAAAAGAGTTCTTTGAAAAAAGTAGGATAAAAGACCTGGTAGCCCGCAAATAGTTCATCTCCACCTTGGCCGTCAATCAGGATTTTAATGTCTTGAGCAGCTGCACTTTTCATGACGCTGCTTTGCGCAAAAGTACTGGTGCTTAAAAGCGGAATGTCTTGGTGGTAAATAATTGCTTGAACCGCTTCAGTTAGTTGTTGGCTATCGAGTTCTGAAACGTGCCATTGGGCTGCAGTTGCCTCTACCATTTGCGCTGCCCAGCTGCGCTCATCTTGTTCGGATTGGTGTGCAGCGGTAAAGGCGTGCAAACCGTGTTGTAATGAGCCAATCTGACGTTCCTGTTTGATTTGGTTAGCCAAATATAAAATACTGCTGGAGTCCAGGCCACCGGAAAGGCAAAAGCCAATCGGCACATCGGCCCTGAGGCGAAGAGAGATTGCATTTTTAAGGGCAATATTCAATTGTTCTTGCGCCAATTGAGGAGCTATTGTTTCCCCATTTTCATATTTAAAAATAGATTTCTTTTTCGCATTTAAATCATAAGACAGCGCATGGCCAGGCATGAGTTCGTATATACCTTTAAAGAAGCCTTCTTCTTCGGTTTCAATGAGTCGGTCCGCAAAAAAAGTTTGAATGGCCTTTATATTGGCAATTTTTGCTTGGCTTGGTACTTCAAGTAAGGCTTTTATTTCCGATGCAAAAGCAAAATGCGCTTCAGAATCGCTGTAATAAAATGGCTTGACACCATAACGGTCTCGGGCGCAAAACAATTGATTTTCTTTTGTGTCATAAATGGCGAAAGCCCACATGCCGTTCAGCTCGTCAAGGAATGCCGTACCCCAATGGTGATAGGCCTGTAATAATACTTCGGCATCCGACGCACTTTTGAATTGCGCTCCCTTTTGTTCTAATCGGATTTTTAACTCGAGATAATTATAGATTTCGCCATTGAAAGTGAGCCAGTAGCGGTCTTCAATTTGCATTGGTTGGGCTGCTGCAGTGCTCAAATCAATGATAGAGAGTCTCCGATGCGCAATTCCAAACTGTTGGTCTTCAAACCATTTGAGGCCACTACCGTCAGGCCCTCTATGGGAAAGACGGTCGTTCATTTGCGCAAGCGCAAGTTCGGCCTTTTTTGTGCTACTTTTTTGCTTGGCGTGTATGCCTGCTATACCGCACATGTCGATGAATTATAAATTTTTATCGAGCAAATAAACAAAGCTGGCAATAGCAGCAGCGCCTAATTCCAATTCTCGTTTGTTGACGTTTTCAAAAACATCAGAGGGTGCATGATGGTAATCAAAATACCGCTGTGAGTCCGGAACAAAACCAAATAATGGAATACCTGGATATTGATTTTTGAGCGGCCCGATATCTACGCCGCCGTATCCTTTTTCAAAGATGTGCAAGTCATAGTGGCGCAGCAAGGGCTCAAAACTTTGTAAGAGAGAAAGGTAAGCCTCTGGACCATCGAGGCCGAATCCGCGGGGTGCAAATCCGCCACGGTCACTTTCTAATGCGGCAATTTGTTTTTCTTGGTTAGAAAGCACCCATTTAGCGTATTGTTGGCCGCCTTGATTGCCATTTTCTTCGTTCATGAAAAATACCACTCTGATGGTATGTGTGGGTTGGTAACCAAGTTCTTTAAGAATGCGTAAGGCTTCTAGGCAGTGAATCACACCTGCGCCATCGTCGTGGGCGCCTTCGCCGGTATCCCAAGAGTCGAGGTGACCACCTATGGTAATTACCTCGTTTGGAAACTTGGTGCCTTTGAGTTCGGCCATGACATTGTAAGAGGGTGCATCCGGGAAATCTCGGCAATCCATCTCCAAATAGAAATGAACTTTTCCTTGTTCGAGTGCTTGGGCCAAGGCATTCGCATCGGCTGTTGCCATAGCAGCAGCTGGTATTTTGGGAATTCCGTTTTCATAATGCATTGATCCTGTATGCGGATGCTCATCTTGAGGAAGTCCCAAGGAGCGTATTACCACGGCTTTTGCGCCTAGTTTGGCAGCTTCAACGGCGCCATTGCCACGAATCGCATAGCAGGCACCATAGGCTTTGAAGGTTTGAACTTGCGCGGCATCCATGGGCTGATTTAGAAAAACGATTTTATTTTCGACAGTCGCTTTTTTGGCAAGTTTGAGTGCATCTAGGGTTTTGAATTCGACAATTTCAGCTTCTAGAAGACCGTTGGTTCCGATAGAGCCGCCAAGCGCCAATAAATGTACTTTGTGCAATTGTCCGTCTTTGGACATGTACCAGGCTGTTTCGGTGGTGCCGCGTTCCCAATGCGGAACAGTAATAGCCTGTTTTTGGACGCGATCAAAATGATAGGCATTCATTTTGGCATAAGACCAATCGATGGCCATTTGGGCTTGCGCTGAACCAGATAAGCGCGGGCCAATATCTTTGCAAAGTTGTCTAAGGTTTTCGTGTGCATGACCACGTAACAAAGCTTCGTCGTAGATGCGTCGAATAAAAATGCTGTCTTGTGCCTGACTAAAGAAGCTTAAACTGAATATAAAGAGCAGAAATTGGGTTCTTTTCATGTACGAAGTTTGCGTAAAAATACCAAAAATAGACAGAAGCAAGCGGCTTTTGGCTATCTTTGCGCTCATAACTAATTCAGAGATTACATGGCTTTAAAATGCGGAATCGTCGGCTTGCCGAACGTCGGAAAATCAACTTTATTTAACTGCTTGTCGAATGCCAAAGCGCAATCCGCCAACTTTCCTTTTTGTACCATTGAGCCCAATCTCGGAACCATTTCTGTTCCAGATCCACGTTTAGAAAAACTAGAAGCACTTGTCAATCCTGAGCGCGTAGTGCCCACCACCATGGAAATCGTCGATATCGCAGGGTTGGTCAAAGGCGCCTCTAAAGGCGAAGGTTTGGGCAATCAATTTTTGGCAAACATCAGAGAGACCGATGCTATTTTACATGTACTGCGCTGTTTTGACGACGGTAACATCATCCACGTCGATGGCAGTGTTGATCCGATCCGCGACAAAGAAATCATAGATATTGAGCTTCAGCTCAAAGACCTCGATACCATCGAGAAAAAAATACAAAGTTTAGCACGCGTCATTAAATCTGGCGACAAAGATGCCCTTAAAGAAAATGAATTTGCACTGCGCATCAAGGCAGGCCTTGAGCAAGGTAAATCAGTCCGCGGTTTAGGTTTTGCCCAAGACGAAATGGATATCATCAAAGGTTTCAACCTCATTACTTCGAAGCCAGTCATGTATGTATGTAATGTCGATGAAGCCTCAGTAAAAACTGGCAATGCGCACGTCGCGCGTGTAAAAGAAGCCGTTGCGGCAGAGAATGCCGAGGTACTCGTTATTGGTGCTAAAATTGAGGCAGACATCACTGAGCTAGAAACCTACGACGAACGTCAAATGTTTCTAGAAGAACTTG
Organism: Sphingomonadales bacterium; assembly: GCA_046074325.1. Taxonomy (GTDB): domain Bacteria; phylum Bacteroidota; class Bacteroidia; order Flavobacteriales_D; family Crocinitomicaceae; genus UBA952. Next base: position 1,397 of record JBJTNX010000161.1, on the reverse strand, counting down.
GCCTTGAAGAGCCTGGTGTGAATCGCCTCATTCGTCAGGCTTATCATTTACTGAATCTTCAAACTTACTTTACTGCTGGTGTCAAAGAAGTGCGCGCCTGGACCATCCGCAAAGGCATGACCGCGCCACAAGCTGCTGGTGTCATTCACTCAGATTTTGAAAAAGGATTTATCAGGGCGGAGGTCATGAAATACAATGACTACATTCAATATGGTTCAGAAAGCGCTGTCAAGGATGCCGGTAAGTTTAAAGTCGAAGGAAAGGAATATGTCGTCGAAGACGGTGACATCATGCATTTTCGTTTCAACGTATAATCTTGTATTCAATGCAAATAACAGCCAATAATCCCGCATTGCGCTCTTGGGTAACCGGAGCAGATCATTCAGAGTTTCCAATTCAAAACCTGCCTTTTGGTATTTTTCAAGTAGCAGAAGGAACCAAAAGCGTTGGTGTTCGCATCGGCGAGCAAGTACTCGACTTGGCTCAGATGGCAGCTTATGGTTATTTTGATGATCTTCCTTTTGCGTCTTCAGATTTCTCTCAAGACTACCTCAATCCTTTGATGCAAAAAGGTAAAATCGCGGTAAGAGCACTCAGAAATCGCATTGCCGAGTTGCTTTCTACAACAAATGAAACTTTTCAATCTCGAAAAGACCAGCACAACGCGCTCATTCCTGTGAGCAAGGTTAAAATGTCCTTGCCAGTACAAATCGGAGACTACACCGATTTTTATTCCTCTAAAGAACACGCCACCAACGTGGGCATTATGTTCAGAGACCCAGCTAATGCACTTTTGCCCAATTGGCTTTGGATACCTGTTGGATACCACGGTCGTGCCTCATCGGTTATTGCTTCTGAGCAGCCTGTAACGCGTCCGAAAGGTCAAATTAAGCCAGACGACAACGCCGATCCTATTTTTGCACCTTCACGTCAGGTCGATTTCGAATTAGAAATGGGCTTTATTACCTTCGACGGTAAACCACTCGGTCAAAGCATCAGTACTGCCGAAGCCGAAGATTATATTTTTGGTCTTTGTTTGTTCAACGATTGGTCGGCAAGGGATATCCAAAAATGGGAATACGTACCGCTTGGTCCTTTCCTCGCTAAAAACTTTGCTTCGTCGATGTCTTGCTGGATAGTCACCCTAGATGCGCTGCAGCCTTTTGCCTGCCAAACCCCCGAGCAAGACCCAGAGGTGCTCTCTTACCTCAAATTCGAAGGGCTCAAGTCCTACGACATCAATTTAGAGGTGGCAATTGCCGCACCGAATTGCTCCGAACATACCGTCAGCAAATCCAATTTCAAATATATATATTGGAACATGGCCCACCAACTAGCGCATCATACCGTCCACGGCTGCAATTTGCGTTGCTGCGCCCTCATGAGTTCTGGCACCA
>JBJTNX010000160.1:0-27352 GCA_046074325.1 Sphingomonadales bacterium | reverse complement strand
TTTTACTCACCGTAACCGCGAGTGGTGGCTACGGTAATTATTATTATTTATGGTCTAATCAACAGACCACAAATCAAATTTGGGTTGCTCCTCAGGTGTCATCTTCTTATTTTGTCCAAGTGAGTGATGAATGCCAAACATTTTCTGTAGTCGGGGTTGCTCAGGTTCAGGTAGTGAAGCCACTTGCTAATTTTTATATACTTAGTCAAAATCCAATGCAAGGTTTACCGGTCCAATTTGAAAATGCATCGGCCAATGCGTGGTCCTATACCTGGTCTTTTGGAGATGGCAACGGTTCGTTTTTAGTAAATCCAAGCCATACATTTACCCTACCAGGCGCCTACGAAATTACTTTGATAGCTACTGATCAAAAAGGTTGCGTGGATAGCATTTCTAAATGGATCAATATTGCCCCTGAACGCTACATCTATTTACCGAACTCATTTACACCAGATGGCGATGGCCTCAATGAATATTTTTACGGACGTTTTATTGGCCTTATGAGTGCGCGCTTCTATATTTTCAACCGTTGGGGAGAACAAGTCTTCTTTTCAGATCAACTCAATTTTGTTTGGGATGCCACATACGAAGGCACACCAGTCCAAGACGGCACCTATACATGGTATCTCATTTACGAGATAGAGAAAGGCATCTTTGAAGACCTATCAGGTCACGTTAACGTGATCCGGTAAAATCAAGACAACTTATTCGTTGGAAATGATTTCAAATAACTCGTTGAGATTTGGCGAAATGATGATTTCGATTCGTCTGTTCTTGGCTTTGTCGGCCGGATCTACCGGATGATACTCACTTCTTCCGGCAGCCATGATTTGTGTTGGAGCCATATTTGAATTGGCGAGCATGAGTTCAACTACAGATGTTGCGCGCAGTACAGACAATTCCCAATTATTTTTTGGAGATACGCTGCTATTGAGTTTATCGGTGTCAGTATGCCCCTCAACAACGATTTCTAAATCGCGTTCGGTTTCGAGCACCCGCGCCAATTCTACCAATGCTTTTTTCCCTTCTTCTTCAACTTTTGTAGATCCTGATTGGAAGAGCAATTTAGCCTCAAGACTCACATAAATTTTACCATTTTTTTGGACTACAGTAAGTCCTTGGTTTTCAAAGTTTCGGAGTGCATTGGCAACACGGGCTTTAAGTAATTGAATTTTTGCGTCTTTTTTACGGATGGCTTCTTCGAGCTCATTGACCCGCTTTTCGCGCTCCACCAACAAGGCTTGTTTGGCCTGCAGCTCTTGATCTAGTTTGAGTAGTGCATCTTCTTTGCGCTGAAGTTCTTTGGTTTTTTGTTCGAGTTCCGTCTGAAGCGTAGCTGTTTCTTTGGCACTCAAATTCTTGAGTTTATCAAAAGAACTTTCGAGCGCTTCGTATTGCGCTTCAATCGTTTCTTGTTCGCGTTTGAGTAAGCGAATCTGATTACCAAGGTTATTGGTGTCTCCTCTCAAACGGCTCACTTCTTTGGCTGCTAAATCATATTTAGTTTGAAGGTCTTTAGATAAGACTTCGTAGTCACTGCTGCTTTTTTTATACTTTGCTAGTTCTTCACTACACGCTTTTTCGCGTTCGAGGAGTTCGTTGTATTTTTTTGATGGCACACAAGCACTCATTATTGCCGAAAACAACAAGGTAAGAAGGAGCATTTTTTTCATAGATTCCGCTTTTTTACAAAGTTGAGTGATAAAAACATAGTCATTTCGTGTTTTTCCTGATTTTATAAACACTTAATATTGTATAAAGTAACACATTTGCTCAAATTATCGGCCATAGCGCTCGAATTGCTTACCTTTGTGTCATGAGTGCTGCCAAGACCAATCAAAAAAAACTGCAAGAGGCTTTTGAACTTCTTGAGCGAAAGGACCACGCATCTTTAAGTGCTGCTTTAACCATCTACAAAGAATACGGTACCCCATCAGTATTACCGAGCCTTTTTAAAGCATTGCATGGTCGTGAGCGTGCCCAGCAGCAACTTATTTTAGGTTTTTTGGCCGATGTCAACGATTCCGATGCCGTTTCTGTATTTGTAGACTACCTCCAAGATGAACCAGATTCAGAATTACGCAAACTTGTTCTATCTGCCATTTGGAATTCAAAATTGCCTTTTGATGCACACTTGCCTTTTTTTGTCATGTTAGCCACCCAAGGGGATTATTTAGAGGCACTGGATTGCCTGACGATCATTGAAAACATGGCGGGCCCATTTGAAGAGGCCCAATTGCTCGAAGCGCAACTTTTACTGAAAGAATATATAGAAGAGCGTGCGCCACAAAGCGATCAAAAAGCCCAAATCATGAGTGAAATTGCTTGGTTTGTGAAAGAACAAAACGAAGGAATAGACGCTGACCTATTAATTGACAACGACTAAGCCATGAATTCAACCGCACTGCAATCCATGACCGGTTTTGGCAAAGCCAATGGCCATTTCCGCGATAAAAAAATAGCTGTAGAAGTACGCTCCCTAAATTCAAAGGGACTCGACCTCAATTTAAAGATACCATCTCTATATCGCGACCTCGAGGCACCGATTCGTAAATTGATCACCGATTATTTACTTCGTGGAAAGATGGATTTAGGCATCTACATAGAAAGTCAAAATCAACAGCTTTCTGGTCAAATAAATGAACAAGTCGCCACTGCATATTTCGAAAAGTTCAAGTCGCTAAATGACAAATGGCAAACCAATACCCAAGATTATTTGGCGCTTGTTTTACGAATGCCCGATGTCTTGAGTAGTCAACAAGAAGAACTCGACGAAGCCGAAAGTCAATTCATACTGAGTTTAGTGGCTCAGGCATGTGCGCAATTACAAAAATTCCGCCAACAAGAAGGCGCTTCACTTGCCACCGATTTACTATCCAATTTAGCTCAAATTCAGCAAGAACTTGGTGCAATAGTCCCCTTTGAGCAAGAGCGTGTACAACAGGTTAAAGATCGCATTCAAAAAGGATTGGCCGCTATTGACGAAAACCGCCTTGATGCCAACCGCTTGGAACAAGAAATGATTTTTTACGTGGAGAAACTCGACATTTCAGAAGAAAAACAACGCCTCCAACAGCACCTCAACTATTTTACAGAAACACTACAGCAAGAGGCTTCGGGTAAAAAATTGGGTTTTATCGCCCAAGAAATGGGTCGTGAGATCAACACACTTGGTAGCAAGTGCAATCATTCAGAGATTCAACGCCGCGTCGTGATCATGAAAGACCACCTTGAAAAAATAAAAGAACAAGTTCTCAACGCGCTGTAATGAATACCAATCCCAAAAGCATCGTTATTTCGGCACCTTCCGGCGCAGGTAAATCAACGATAGTTGGTGCTTTGTTAGCCAAATATCCGCAGCTTGCATTTTCGATATCTGCTTGTTCGAGACCACCTCGGGGTCAAGAACAAGATGGCGTACATTATTATTTCTTAGGCCCTGAATCTTTTAAAAAACGGATCGAAGCAGGCGAATTTTTTGAATGGGAAGAAGTATATCCTGGCATGTATTACGGCACATTAAATTCAGAATTAGAACGTCTGTGGTCTGCGGGCAAGGTTGTTGTTTTTGATGTCGATGTTATTGGCGGCCTGGAGATTAAATCCAAACTCCAGCAAAATGCACTTTCGGTTTTTATTCAGCCACCTAGTATTGAAGAGTTAGAAAAAAGATTGCGCAGTAGGCAGACTGATTCAGAAGAAAAAATTCTATTGCGCTTATCAAAGGCGGTTGAAGAATTGAGCCATGCGCATCAATTTGATCATGTTGTTGTCAATGACAATTTAGAGCAGGCTATTGAAGAGGTAGAACGATTATTTTTGAAATTCATAGCCTCATGAGGGTTGCATTGTATTTTGGCACCTTCAATCCGATTCATGTTGGGCACTTGATCATCGCAAATCATATGGCCCAACAAGACCAAATTGACCAAGTTTGGCTAGTCGTTACACCTCATAATCCGCTCAAGGATAAAACCACTTTATTATCAGATCAACTGAGACTTGATATGGTACGCGAGGCCATTTATGAGCACCCTAATCTCAAAGCCTGCGATGTAGAATTTCAGCTTCCAAAACCCAATTACACGATATCTACCTTGACACACCTCCAAGAACAGTATCCAACTTACACATTTTCGTTAGTGATGGGCGCTGATAACTTAAGGTCTTTTCACAAGTGGTACAACTGGGAACAAATCTTGGCCCACCACTCCATTTTTGTTTATCCGCGAATTGCCGAGCAAATGGAGTCCACCGAACAAGAAAAGCTGTTGGGCGGCCATCCCAATATTTCAATGATCAAAGATGTGCCAATATTGGGAATCAGTGCAAGTCAAATTCGAGCAAAATTAGCAGCAGGTCTAGATTGTTCTTTTTTACTTACTGAGCCCGTACTGACTTATATTTCCAAGGGCGGCCTCTATCAATAAAAAGTTTATTGCATAAAAAAGGGGAGCATTGCTCCCCTTTTTTTATGCGTTTGTATGGCATTAAAGCTGTACAAATTTTTGTTGTTGGGTGCCGAAAGCATCAGACAATTCAATGATATATGTACCCTCGGCAAGTTTTTGTAGATCAAAAGTTGCTGTTGCACTTGTAGTTTGAATCGTTTGGATGTTTTTACCACTGAGGTCACGTAAGATCAGTTGAGAGTTGCTACCACCTACTAAACCACTCACTTCTATACTTGATTGAGCCGGATTGGGTTGAAGGCTAATGGGGTTGATGATCTGTTCGATAGTACCGCCTGACCCGACTACGATTTTGTATCCGTCAAAAGATACGGTTTGGGTTACTGGTGTTGGCGGTAAACCAGGGAACAACACAACCAATACAGTTGCTGTAACATCTACAGTAACTGGAAAAACAGCAACGGAGTCTGTGGTGCCGTAGATATTAGCGCAGCCATTTGCACCACCTAAATAAGTGCAATTGCTCACGTTACAAGCGTAATCGAATCCTGGAGGTAGACCTTGAAGTGCATCTACGGTAAATTGTTGAATGACTGAACCGACAAATTGGCCACTAGGGTCAATTTCTGCAGTTACAGTTGATGGCACCTTGAAGTTGATATCTGTTGAGTAAGCAACGTTCGGAAGGGCTGGCGGCAAATTTTGAGTGGTATCAGGCCAGATGCCATAGGTAGAATCTACAAAGTTTGCACCGGGGGTACATGATTGACCCCAAGAGATGAGGTAAGTCATTGTGAATAAAGAAGAAAGTAATAGTTTTTTCATGATGAATGATTAATGATTAAAGTAAAAGTACAATTATTTTGTTTGAAATAACAACGTAAATTTCCGGACCAATTTCAATTTTAGCTGCATTCCAATGCTTTGGCTACCTTTGTCATATGGTAATATACAATGTAACGGTTAGTATTGATCAGGCCGTAGCAAATGAATGGCTTAGTTGGATGCGTTCAAAACATATCCCAGATGTTCTTCAGACAGGTTGCTTTTTGGAATGTAGACTTTCTCGAGTAAATGGTGAAGAGGAGGGGGGAGAAACCTATTCAGTAATGTATTTAGCACCTGATCAAGCACATTTAGATAAGTACCAAGCTCAGTTTGCACCTGCGCTTCAAAAAGACCACACCGATCGCTACCTGGGGAAATTTGCTGCCTTCAGAACTACCCTTGATCTTATTGAAGCTTTTAAACCATGAGTGTTAAACCCAAAAAGCAACTCGGTCAGCACTTTCTCAAGGATGCAGGCACTTGTCAAAAGATTGCCAATCAGGTCATTTGGACAGATGATACTAGAAAAGTACTCGAGATTGGCCCAGGGATGGGCGCCTTGAGCAAATACTTATGGGCACTTCCTGAAATCGATTTGTGGCTGCTCGATGTAGATATTGAATCTATTGATTACCTCAGGGCCAATTATCCTGAACAAGCAGAGCGCATTTTGTTTGGTGATTTTTTGCGGTTGAATCCAGCGGATCTATTTGGTCAAGACGCGTTTATTGTAGTCGGCAATTTCCCCTATAATATTTCGTCTCAAATTTTATTTAAGTGCCTTGAGTACCGCAACCAAATCCCGCAGATAATGGGAATGTTCCAAAAAGAGGTAGCAGTCAGGGTGGCTCAAAAACCAGGTTCAAAAGAGTATGGAATTATTAGTGTATTGTTGCAAGCCTTCTACGATATACACTACTGTTTTACCGTAGATGAACATGTGTTTATTCCGCCTCCAAAAGTTAAAAGTGGCGTCATCAGATGTGTGCGCAACCAAAGAAGCGCTTTACCCTGCGATGAAAAATTGTTTTTTCAAGTGGTGAAAGTAGCCTTCAATCAGCGTCGTAAAACATTGCGCAACTCGTTGCGCGTCTTGCTTAAAGATGCGCCGTTACCTGAAAAATTTGAACAACAAAGGCCAGAAAGACTAAGTGTAGACGATTTTATCGAATTAACTTGTTTTATTGAACAACTTGCCAATCAAGGCTGAAAACCGTCTTGGCGTTCACCACCGATCTGTTGCCCGTTTTTAAAGATTTTTTTACTGACCAATTGACCATTTTCATTGTAGGCTAAAAACAAGCCGTCCTTGAGCCCGTTCTTATAATTAATTTCATAAACCAATCGGCCATAGCGGTCAAATTGCTTGAAAACTCCGTGCAGTCTACCGTAGCGGTATTGCGCTACAATGGTTGGTACAACACCCCCCGGGTAGTAGTTTGTCCAGGTTCCATGTTTGAGGCCATGGTAGTATTTACCAGTTTCTTTGACTTGATAATCTACCTGAGAATAGGATTCATAAGAGCCGTGTAGGTCAGAAACAGTTTCTTTGAGACCCATAATGGCTATGCCATCGGCAATATTTTGTTGCGTAAAAATTTTATAGTGTTGTTTTTCTTTGAGCCTTCCGTTAGGGTAGTAGCTGAGCCATTCGCTGGTTTTATTTCCGTTTTTATAGACTCCTTGCGTGAGCAAAACCCCTTCAGGAGAGTAGGATTCCCATTTGCCATTTAGCTTTCCATCTGTAAATGTAGTTCGGTCTTTGAGTCTACCGTTTTCCCAGTAATTAAGCCATTCCCCCTCCTCTTTTCCTGCGACATAAGCGCCTTTCATGAGCAGTGTAGAATCTTCGTACCATGTCTGCCACAAACCTGTTCGCAGGTCGTTGTGATAGCCCCCAGTCCTGTAAAGCGCACCATTAGGGTAGAAGTAAGTCCAATCTCCTGTACGCAGATCTGCTTTGTAATGGGCACGATACGAAAGTTGACCGTTGGTAAAATAGTAATGCCATACGCTATCCTGAAGTCCTTTCTCAAAAAAGCCCTCCATATCGAGTGTCCCCTCTGGGGTAAACCATTTCCAATAGCCTTGTTTTTTACCGGTTAAATAAGTTCCATACGTGAGGGTGTCTTTTTCATTGGCCATCACTAAATAGATTCCATCGAGCGAATCGGAAGCATAACCAACCCTTTTTTCAAGGACACCATCAAAGCGATAAAATTCCCAGAGCCCATCTTTTTTACCGTTTTTAAAAGCACCTCCAACTGAAAGCACTCCATTAGCTGTTCGTTCTTCGAATGGCCCTGTCTTCAGACCGTTTTGAAAAGTATAGAATTCCTTGACAACACCGTCGATATAGTAGCTGATAATTTGACCATTTCCGTCTTTGATGGTTTGTAAATGTGCGCTGTCGGCCTGCCAAAATGCTTGTAAATAAACGGTGTCGTTTTGAACTTTTTCAATGGATTTTGGGTGCCCGTCTTCGTAGTAATAATACCATAACCCTTCTGGACTGCCAAGTTCAAACTGACCACTGACAAGCAGCTTTCCATCTAATGAGAATTCTTTGTAGGTGGAATCAGGAACATTGAATTGAAAGAAGGATTCTTGCTTGACTTGTTTGTTGGGGTAATAAAAAGTGCGCTTACCATGGAGTCGGTTTCTGTAATAATTTGCCTCTTCTTCAAGACGTCCATCGTAGTCGTAGAATAGCCATTTCCCATGCTTCTCGGTAGTTTGAGGTGTAGCAGAGCTGGTAAAATAGGCGCCATAACCTTGCAAATGTTTGTTTTGGGCATCCCAATAAGTGCGCACTTTCGGGCTGAGGTTTTCTTTTAAAACCTTTAGTTCTTGTGCCAAATAGTTATCGGCAAATATCAATAAAATGAAAAGCGATAATAGGCGCATAGGCTTATATAAAACTGCGGAAAATAAAGAAGAGGCCAAAGCCGATGAATAGAATTCCGATGATTTTGTTGATTGCATTGAGCAATTTTTCCGTAACCAAATTCCTGATTTTTTTGGCCGCAGCAATTTTTATTATGTCAAAAGCAAAGTAGGTCAGTAAAATGATGCCGAGATAGAAAAATAAAAACAAATTTGTGTCGTTCGGACTTTCGCGTTTGGCTACTGATGCAACACTTAACCAATAAAATACAACGAGTGGATTGGCAAAATTGAGTAGAAAACCTTTTGCAATGAGGAGTCCAAAATTCTTTTTTGGGTCAGCACTTTCTTTTAAATGGTATTTTTCAGTGACGTCCTCTAGCTCTTGGTCCCCGTCGTGCATTTTGGTTCGTTTGAAAAGATTGACAACGCCATAAACGATAAAAATAAGCCCACCAATACGGTCAAAGAGTTCTTTGTTGTCCCCGGAAAGCAGCGAATTGATTTGCTCAACAAACAAAACCGCGAGTAAAATATAGACGACATCGCTGAGTAAGACACCGAGATCAATTGCTAAAGCGCTGCGTATACCTTTTGTGATGCTCTTCTCGAGCAACACGAAAAATACAGGGCCTGGCATGATCGATAGGATTAAGCCAATAGTAAAGGCGTGGAAAAACATATCCATACAACAAATTTAACCGATTAAACACTTGAAATGAGACTGAATCGCTAATGTTACTTACAGCGCGATGTTTATTTCAGGAAATGCACTAAATTTGTGGCTCAATTCAAACAATATGAAAACTTTGCGCGCCAATCAGAAACTGGAACAAATTATAGCCAACGTCGAGAAGAAAGGCTTAGAAGCCCCACAACTTATCGAAGACCTCAAAGAACTCAGAGAAATGGCTTTACTCGAACAAGATCCATTGGTTGTCAAGGTTTTACGTCTTACCTACGAGTTTATCCAAGAAAACGAGTGTTTTGATGTTGAAGCGCAATACGAAGAAGACGAGGAAGGCAATGAGTATCCGATCGAAATTGACGACAAAGAAAACCTATTGTATATCTTGAACCTTCTTAAGAATGCAGAGCATAAAATTAACCGAGAAGAAATCAAAGATTACCGCTCTGCGCTAAAATTAGAACTTTATTAAGCAACCCCACACCAATTCTGAACGTCTTGCCACAAAAGAGCAAGTCATTTGTTCATTTTGGTTTTAATTATCTTGCAGAAAAAACCTGGAATGCCCTTCCAGGTTTTTTTATGTACAGAATTGGCAATATTTTGCCTCAGGGTTGTGCTCGAAAGGGATATCGGTGTCCAATAACTGCCCTACGAGCGCTTGCATCCCGTCTTCAAATAGTTTTGGAATCACACTCAGGTCTGTGTTTTTATCGTAGCTCAATGCAAAATCTTCTGCTACATTGATCAATGATTCGATGCGCGCTTCAGCAGGAAGCTGTCCGTATTGTGCTTCAAAGAAAAGCGTATATAAACAAAGCTGTAGACCATGTTTTGGTTTGGTGAGGTTCGTAAGCGCATCGAGTTTAGAACTCATTTTTACCTCTTCGTCCTTGACCTTTCCTGACTTATAATCAATGACTCTGTAGCCATTTTGACCGATGCGGTCTATTCGGTCAATGAAGCCAACAAAATGGACAGGAATTTGTGCTTGACCCACTTGAACAATTTGTTCTAGTTCGAATCGGGCCTCAAGCTGTTCGATAAAGAGTGGTTCCTGGAGTTGCTGCACAAACGCAAGCTCTTTTCTAAGGTGTTGATTGGTTAGGTCCAGCGCCATTTCAAAGCTAAGTAAATTTTTACCGCGTTCAAACAGTGCAGCATTTTGGTCAAAGTAGTTCAAAAAGTGCTTGCGTAAAATAGCTGGATAGGCATTGAGCATTTGAGAGATGTCTTTGGCGGTAACTGGCCCAGGGGCGGGCTCAATGCGTTTTCCATCTTTGCCTTTTTGAGCAAATGGGGTGTAAAGTTCTTCTAGACAAGCGTGAATAAGAGAGCCGAATGTGCTTGCGGCAAGATCTTCTTCGACTTCGTCTTCTTCGCCAAATTCAACTACATAACGGTAATAAAAGTCCAATGGACAATTCGCAAATTTACGCAATGCAGACGCCGAAACGCCATTCTTGAGGTAGTTCAGGATGCGATCTTGAATAGCGGTATTTTTGGGAATTGCCGCAACCTCATGTTTTTGTTGTTCAGCTGGGATTTGGTAATAAAAGGTTTGCCAATTGACATTTGGATTATCGGCGCGCCATTCCATTTCTAACTGCAGTAAATAGCGGCTTTTTTCATGACTTCCTAGAACTTCACTGGTTGTTGTATAGGTAAAAGTAAGGTGTCGTGCATGATGGAGAAGTCTGTAAAAGTGCTGGGCAAATAGGCCTTGTTTGTCGCGGTTGCTTGGCATGCCAAAAGCACTGCGTAAATCCATAGGAATAATACTCTGAATGGGATTTGTAGGCGGGAGCTTCCCTTCATTCATGCCGAGCACATAGATATGATCGAAGTCGAGCAGGCGTGTTTCGAGCAGTCCAGTGATTTGCAAGCCTTCTGTTGGACTGCCAATGTAAGCGAGGTGTGCGCGTGTCCAATGTTGGTAAAATAGTTTCTTAAAACTACTGAGTGCCATTTCGGGAAAATTGTTGTCAAATAACAATTCGAATTGCCTACAACAGGCTTCAAAAGAAAGCAACGCGGTGCGTTCAAAATCATTGGCTTCTGGGATGTGTTGAAGCAAAAATGAATTGATTTGTCTTAATTGGGTTAAGCCTTTTTGCCAGTCTGTTTGCCAGTCTGTATTGAGCAATTCCAGAAGCTCTAGGACTTTATCGGGTAGTTGCAGTTGGTCAATACGCTGAAAAACGCGGTTGAATTGCACTGTTTGCTTTTCCACTTTTGCCAATGCCGTACGTTCCTTTGAATCGAAAGCAAGCGTAATAAACGCATGGTGACAAAAGCGTTGAAAGTCTTTATAGTACAACGCTTTGGCTCGAAATTTTTGGTGATTTTCTTGGAGTTGAAAACAAAGATCTATCCAGGTTCTTATTGGTGTTTGATCTAATGGAAGACCAAGTGTGATGTTTGCTTGCCCAACAGTTTTGGGAATATTGCGAATAGCTGCGTGCACTAATGATTCATCGGCAAGTAATACCAAAACTTCGCTCCAATCTGCATGCCTATTTTGGTGTAATTCGGTTGCAAGCACTTTTACTTGTCCGATGTGTTGGGCGCATTCAATTTCCTTTACGTGATAAGTGGCTGTGCGCAAGGCGTCAGGAAGTGCTTCGGGGGCACCCAAGCCAAAATAAGCACTGTTTTTGCGCTGAAAATGGCCCGCTTCGTGATACGGGTTGTCATAATAATAACGGTCCGTATCCAAGATAAATTCAGCTTGTTTGGCATTCAATAAGTACTTGATGAGCTGTTGTTCGGCCAATGAAAGCGCATTAAATCCAGCAAAAATAAAAAACTGTTCAGGCTCAAAAAACGCGCTTGGATTGGTGGCAAGCGCTCGGTAGGCTTGGGCTTTAGTGCAAGAATGCGTCTCTGTTAAATGGGCTAACAAACCTGCGTGTAATTTGGGTATGAGCTCCCAAAACAGCATGAATTTTTTCTGCGATGCAGAGTAGCCTTCTTCGTCAATTTGCCAGCTTTCAAGGGCTTTAATAGAGGCTAAATTTTGATAAAGTTGGTGGTGGTCCACCAAATAACGATCTACATCATCGAAGTCGGAAAGGAGAATAGGCCCCCAAGTAAGGTAATCTTCAAAGGAGAGCGCTTGTTCTTGAAAAAGCGTTTTGTAAATATGATACAGCGAGAGCAGGGTGCGTGTGGGGTGCTGAATCGTTTTTTTTGTGAGGCCAGTTATCCATTGGTCGATAGTCAGGATCTGCGGTGAAATGAGCGGCCCTTGATTTATTTGGAACAACGCATTTTGTAAATAGCGTTTTGCTCTTTCCGATGGAAGAATAACGTATAGGTTTTGGGCTGCTACCTTTTTAGCCAGAATTTGATGCGCAAGTCGGTCTAAGAATTTCATGACGTTATGTGCTTGGTTTAGTCGAACCAAACTTTTCCAAAGAAAGACTGCGGCCTATTGGAGTGAATGAATTTATGCCCTCCGTAGCATTTAATGACAGCAAAATGGTTGGCTCCAAATTGAATTTGGACGCAATTGAGCCCTTCTGGGTAGGTATCAGAAAGCCCTTCGAATACGGTTGAGCCGTCGTCGAGAATTTTTTTGGTGATCCGACCTGCAGCCGGTGGGTTGATATAAATACTGGCGATCTCCTCTGGGCTTATGAGTTGATCTAAGGGATGAATGACGATTTCATAGGTATTGCCTTGACCGAGCTCTCGGTATACCATTCGAAGGGTGCTGTCCGGGAGCATTTCTAAAAGGGGTTTGCCCGGAAACTTGGCAACTAAACCTGAGGTGGGGTCTGTTTGAATAAATTCGGTCGGTTTTTTAAGTAAGCGCTTGCTGGGAGGTGGGGTTGCGCTTATGCTCCATTGGATGGGTCTAACCATGTATCCTTTGGCCCGCAAGAGTTGTAAAATACCTTCTTCGCCACCGAGATGGCCCGCACCCACTGCACAAAAGAATGACTTTTGATTTTTTAGTAAAGTCAGTAGGGTATCGCGCATTTGGTAGTTGCGTTTGACGATCACTTCCTGATAAAGGCTATCTTGAACAGACAAATACGATTTCATAAATCGCTGTAATGCGTCGAGGTCTCCTCTTAAGTAGAGTTCTAATAGTTTTTCTTGGGTGAACGAATTGATTTGGTTATCGATAATTCGGCGCTCGCTCAGCTTGAATTCGTTGGACAACGCAAATTGATCCTCAAGTTTTTCAAGTGCAATAGTGTTTTTTCCAAACTGCAGGGCCAACACTTGAAAATAGGCATCCAAAAATTGAGGCATGCCGTCCTCAGAACCGTAGAGCGTTTTTGAATTCAGCGCGAAGGTCGTATATGATTTTCCTTGGTTGTCTATGCGCGTTTCGGGTAGTGTTTTACGGGTATCCATGGCCGAAAAAAGCCGATAAATATCTGTTTCTAAGACAATGTTTTCTGCTTGATCAAAGGCAATATAAGTGCTATCTGAGAGATCGAATAATGCGCGGTCGTTGGCATGGAGTGTGCCAAAAAGGTATGATTTTGTCGTGGATTTTGGATGTGAAATTTCCCACAAAAGCTCTTTGTCGGGCTCAATAATTTGCGCGCTAACGTCAAAAAATACAAAAGTCAATAAAAAGGGCAGCAGACAACGCATCAATTCAAAGTTAATTAAATAAATACACGTTGGATGTGTTTTTCTGTATAGGCATAGGCCAAATAAGCCAACGACGGGATCTCATTAGTAAGTAATATTGGCGACCTTCTGCCTAGTGCAATTCTGCCATGAGTGTGCTGCAATTCAAGGGCAGCCGCTGCATTAATAGTGAGGGCGTTGATGGCTGCTTCTGGCGTCATTTTCATTTTGATACACGCCAAAGACAACACATGCATGAGGTCATAGCTCGGCGACGAACCAGGGTTAAAGTCACTGGCCAGTGCAACTATTGCGCCTGCGTTGATAAGTTCATTAGCTGCGCCATACGGTATCGAAAGAAAATGCGAACAACCGGGCAGAAGCGTAGCGACGCAATTGCTTTTTGCAAGTGCGGCAATGTCGTTAGTATCGAGTTCTTCGAGGTGGTCTACCGAAATAGCCCCCTTTTCAATTGCAGCAGCAACGCCACCTAAAACGGAAAACTGGTTGACGTGTACTTTTCCTTTGAGGCCATAGCGTTGTCCTGCTTCGAGAATTTGGCACATTTCGTCGGTGGTGAAGTAGTTGCGCTCGCAAAAAACATCGATGTAGTCTGCAAGTTTTTCTGCGGCAATTTGAGGCAGCATTTCATTGATCAGCAGGTCAATGTAGGCTTCCCGGTTATCTTTGTAGGCAAGGGGAAGGGCGTGTGCACCTAGAAATGTAGCTTTGATTTCAACTGCGCTTGTAGCTTTGAGTTGTTGAATCACACGCAGCATCTTGAGCTCCGCTGCTGTACTGAGGCCATAACCAGATTTGATTTCAATTGCGCCGGTTCCGGCTGTTATCATCTTTTGAATCCGAACAGTGGCAGCGTCGAATAGTTCTTGTTCAGACATAGCAGCAAGTTTGCCGGCTGAATTGAGAATGCCGCCGCCTTTGGCTGCAATCGCTTCATAACTGAGGCCATTAATCCGGTCTACAAATTCTTCTTCTCGGCTTGCAGCAAAAACGGTGTGGGTATGCGAGTCAATGAATGCAGGAAGCACGTAGCAATTGCTGGCATCTATGACCTCTACACCGCGCCAATCGGTAATGCCCGGCCACTCACTCATTGGGCCATATGCAATGACTTCGTTGTCTTCTAGTGCTAAGAAGGCGTTTTCGATCATTGGCAATACTTGCATCTGAGCTGAGCGAACTACTTCGGGTAGATCTTCACCTGCCTGAACCAAGCCTTTGATATTTTTAATGAATTGTTTGCGCATACGTATTTTCACTGTAAAGATACAGTCAATTTCGGCTTATTTTCGCAGAGATGGAAGAAAGAAATGTAAGTATGTCTCATGATCTTTTAGGGAAGTGGGGCGAGGCCTATGCACTGAATTATTTAAGCGAGCTTGGTTACACCTTAAAAGCTAGAAATTATAAGTTCAACCGCATGGAAATCGATTTGGTACTCACTGACCATGATATACTTGTCGTTGTCGAAGTAAAAACAAGGCATAGTGCCGAGCTCGGCGAACCATGGCGAGCCGTAAATCTTGCCAAGCAAAAACAGATTATTCGTGTGGCAAATTACTATACAAAGTCAATACAATGGCCGCATGAAGTACGATTCGATATTGTCTCTATAGTGCACAACAGCAACCATACTGACCTCACGCACATCAAAGATGCGTTTAGTCCGCGGCCCTAAACATTTAGACGTGTAGTGCTCTGTTTGCAGTGGCAGCTAAGGCGGCTTCTTTCACTGCTTCTGAGTAAGTGGGATGACCGTGGCAAATGCGGGCAATGTCTTCGGCAGAAGCGCGGTACTCCATTGCGGTAACCGCCTCCATAATAAGGTCGGCAGCTCGTGGCGCAATCATATGTACCCCAAGTACTTCGTCGGTGCTGGCATCAGCTAAAATTTTGATGAATCCGCTGGTATCCATACTGGCACGTGCTCTTCCCAAAGCTTTAATCGGGAATGACCCCGCTTTGTAAGCGCGTCCTTGTACTTTGAGTTCTTCTTCGGTTTGACCTACTGCAGCAATTTCAGGCCAAGTGTATACAACACCAGGGATGAGGTTGTAATTGATATGCGGTTGTTGTCCCGCAATATATTCTGCTACAAAAACACCTTCTTCTTCGGCTTTGTGCGCAAGCATAGCACCACGAACTACGTCGCCAATGGCAAAAATATGTTGTTGAGCGGTTTGCAAATGGTCATTGACCTCGATTTGACCGCGTTGGTTGGTCTGTAGGCCGGCATTTTCTAATTGAAGACCCTCTGTGTAGGCTTTGCGTCCGACGGCAACCAAGCAGTAATCGGCGTCTAATGTGATTTGCTCTCCTTTTTTGTTCTCAGCCGTAAGCGTGACACTTTTGCCGTTATTAACCACCCCAAGTACTTTGTGTTCCATATGGAATTTAAAGCCTTCTTTTTTCAAAATTTTGGTAAATTCTTTACCAATACCGGCATCCATAGTTGGTAAAATACTTGGCGCAAACTCAATAACCTCAACAGCTGTGCCCAGACGCGCGTAAACAGACCCTAATTCTAGGCCGATTACCCCGCCGCCAATAACGAGCATTTTTTTGGGAATTTCTGGCATATTGAGTGCCTCAGTAGAGGTAATGATGCGTTTCTTATCGGGTTCCATTCCCGGGAAATAGTTGGGCTTACTACCGGTGGCAATAATGATATTCTTGGCACTTAATTGTGTGCTTTGCTCGCCGATTACCTCGACGGTATGCGCATCAACAAAACGTCCGACACCGTGAAAGACGGCAATTTTGTTTTTGTCCATAAGGAACTTGACGCCCGCACAGGTCTGTGATACGACCTCGTTTTTACGGGAAATCATTTGCGCTAAATTGGCTTTAAGGCCTTTGAGTTCAATGCCGTGTGCAGTAAAATTGTGTTGGGCATTGTGAAAATGTTCAGATGAATCGAGAAGGGCCTTTGATGGAATACAACCCACATTTAGACAAGTTCCGCCAAGGGTATTGTATTTCTCAATTAAAGCTGTTTTGAGCCCGAGCTGTGCACAACGCAATGCTGAAACGTATCCGCCCGGTCCTGAGCCAATTACTACCACATCAAAAGTTTCCATCTTTATATTTTTTTACAAATTTACTGTTTGTCTACGAACAACCAAAGCCTTAAATTTGCGTTGTAAGACCGTGTACAAGATAAAAATCTTTATTCTCTCCCTTTACCTCCTGATTTTCGGGTACTTGTCTGCTTCCCATATTATCGGTGGCGATATCTATTACAATTATTTAGGGAATAATCAATATCGATTTTTCATTACGCTCTACCGTGATTGCGCATCCACAGGCGCACAGTACGACGATCCTTTGTACCTTTCTGTATTTACCCAAGGAAATGTACATTACCAAACCGTTCAAGTGCCTTTTCCTGGTTCTGTGTTTTTGCCAATTAATTTCAATAATCCTTGCGCCACACAACCGTCTGGCATTTGTGTGGAGCGCGCCATCTATCAGGTTGTATTGACTTTACCTCCTATTCCCGGCGGTTACCTCGTTTCGTACCAACGCTGTTGCCGTGGGCCGAATATTACCAATCTGCAATTCCCCGACGATACCGGCCTGACTTTAGTGGCAACTGTGCCCGGCTCCAATACCAACGCTTCCAATAACAGCAGCCCTCGTTTTACAAACTATCCTCCGGTATTGCTATGCAACAACGACCAGCTTGTATTTGATCATTCAGCCACGGATCCCGACGGCGATCAACTTGTTTATTCATTAGTAACCCCGAATGCCGGAGCCAACTCGGGCAATCCGCAACCCTTGCAAATGCCACCACCGCCTTATTTTCCCGTGACGTGGCAAAATAGCTTTAATGCCGCCGTTCCGCTTGGTCCTGGTTCTTCTACCATCATTCATCCCAGTACAGGTTTATTGACAGTGAGCCCCAATCTTATTGGGCTTTTTGTGGTTGGTGTGCGCGTTCAGGAATACCGCAACGGTCAGTTAATAGGCGAAACCGTCCGCGATTTCTTGTTTCGGGTTTTTGATTGCAATATCCAGCTTGCTGCTATTTTACCCCAACAACCGCAATTGCCAAATTTCAATGGGTACTGCGACGGCCTCACCATTCAATTTGACAACCAGTCCTTCGGAGGAACCACTTATCTGTGGGATTTCGGAGTACCCGGAACAAACGCTGATACCAGTCCGTTATATGAACCAACATATACTTATCCGACCTCTGGAACATACACGGCTCAGCTCATTGTAAATCCTGGCCAGAACTGTACTGATACTGCATATATAGAAATCATAGTCAATGAAGAGTTAAGTGTTTCATGGTCAACAATTGATTCACTTTGCTTGTCGAGCAATGCCCACGATTTCTCAGCTCAGGTATCCGATCCCAATGCGACACTTAGTTGGAGCTTTCCTCCAACTGCTTCTACGTTACAGGCAACCGGAATTTTTGTGCCTGGTGTAAGCTTTAATGCAGCTGGATTTCATGTAGTTACTCTAGATGCCAACTCAACCTATTGCCAACAGAGCTATACTGATTCTGTCTTTATATTCGGTGAAGCCATTGCCGCCATTGCCGTGCCACCTCAGGTCGAATGTTTGGGGTATACGATACCATTTGGCAATAATTCGCAAAATGCAATAAGCTATGCATGGGATTTTGGAAACGGAGTAGTAAGTGCCGCAGCAACCCCAACCATTACTTTCCCTGGGCCGGGCGTTTATCCCGTTTCGCTCATAGCAAGCTCTTCTCCGATATGTCAGGACACCACACAAGTGAATGTCACTATATTGGAACCAATCGTGTTGAATGCCACCCATTCAGACTCTTTATGTATTGATTATTTCTTTAGCTTCGATGCGCAGGTGAGTGGCCCTATTGGCACGAATTTTACTTGGGATTTTGGCCCCAATGCTACGCCATTAAATAGCAATCAACTCACAGGCAATAATGTCCTATTTAACCAAAGTGGCACGCAGCAAATCATGCTCATTGGTCAAAACGCGCTTTGTGCAGATACGCTCACCGAAACGGTTCGCGTGTTTGGGCATCCGAGTATCAACTTTATGTTTCTCAACGCATTGCAATGTGCTCCATCACAAGCACAATTTGTAAATTTAAGTCAAAGTGAGGTTCCAACTATTTACTTGTGGGACCTTGGCGATGGCACCCAAATACAAGGCACCAACGTTACCCATACTTATTTCAATCCAGGAAATTATACGGTTACGCTCACACTCATTGAGCAATTTGGTTGCCTAGACACCCTATTTATGGCCCAGCAGGATTTAGTTAACGTGCATCCTTCTCCACAAGCCGGCTTTTCAATAAGCCCAGACAAAGTAGATGTTTGTCAAAATGAAGCCATTTTTACAGATCAATCAATTGACGCAGTGACTTACCAATATTTTGTCGAAGACCGTACTTTTCAATATACCAGTGCTAATTTTGTCCATGCCTATGGTCGGGGAGGCACCGATTATCCAATGCAAGTTGTTTCCAATGCATTTGGATGTACAGACACAGCATATGCCAGCATTGAAGTCGAACCGTTTAGTATTTATGCACCGAATACTTTCATCCCTGATAAAGACGGTCGAAACGAAGAATTTAAGGTTGTCACCGATTTTGGAGTTACAGATTGGTCTTTGGAGGTATTCAATCGGTGGGGTGAACGCGTTTTTGTGAGTCAAAATCCGGCAGAGGGTTGGGATGGCACCTACAAAGGAATTCCTTGTCAAGATGGTCTATATAACTATGTTCTGAAATTTAGGCCTTGTCACGAACCGTATATAAGAAGACAAAGAGAGGGAACAGTCAATTTACTGCGCTAATCTTATTACTGCGCTGATTTTAAATTTTTCTGCGCAATTCAAAGTTTTGGCCCAAATAAACTTTTCGAACTTGTTCATCGGCTGCCAGCTCTTCGGCGGTTCCTGATTTTAAAATTTGACCCTCGAAAAGCAAGTAGGCTCTGTCCGTAATGGAAAGCGTTTCTTGAACGTTGTGATCGGTAATTAAGATGCCAATATTGCGTTTTTTAAGTTCCCAAACGATCGCTTGAATATCCTCAACCGCGATTGGATCAACCCCAGCAAAAGGTTCGTCGAGTAGAATAAATTTAGGGTCTGTTGCAAGTGCTCTGGCTATTTCGGTGCGTCGTTTTTCTCCCCCTGATAGGCGGTCCCCTAAGTTTTTACGCACATGACCTAAACTAAATTCTTCAAGTAATTTTTCAAGTTTGGCCTCGCGCTGGGCCTTTGGTAAGGGGCCCATTTCGAGAATGGCCATGATGTTGTCTTCAACGCTAAGTTTTCTGAATACAGAAACTTCTTGTGGTAGGTAACCGATGCCAAGTTGAGCTCGTTTGTACATCGGCAATTTTGTGATATCATTTCCGTCGAGAAAAACACTTCCGGTATCTGGTTTGACCAAACCGACCATCATGTAAAAAGACGTTGTTTTTCCGGCACCATTAGGACCAAGTAAACCAACGATTTCACCTTGGCTAACTTCCACATTGACGCCGTTGACAACCGCACGACCGCGGTACGCTTTACAGATATCTTGCGTGTGTAATTTCACGGATCAAAAATACTAAAAATTTAGGGAGTAGCGCGCTTTAATCCCAATTGGACTTATGCCAGGAATTTGATGTGTGGCGCGGTAAACGACATCAATTCGAATGACTTTGAGGATGTTTTCAATTCCGATTCCGAGCTCGATATAAGGAACCCCATTAAATGGTCGCACAAAATCTGGAATCAGCATTTGATCAGCGTGTTTAGAAGATAAACTACCAAGCATGATGCGTTCTGTGGTGATGAGCCTGATTTTTGTTGCTTTCACGAGTGGAATGCGATCGAAAACAAGACCTTCCCAGCGGTTTTCGGCAAAGCCGATTACATACCGATCGCTAACAAATTCGATGAAATTAACCATGTTAAAAGTACTGGTAAGTAACCAAACCGACTGATTCCCCTCATGGACTTTGAGAAGCGGGTATGCGGTACTCCCATTTATGTATCCGAGTGTGAAGCCATAGCGCATGCGCCCGAGTACGCCAAGCTGGGTATTGTGCTCGTATTGAAATTCAAATTTTTGGTAGTTGTATTCGCTGCCCAAAATACCTTTTATACCCAAAACGGTTTGAAATGAAAGAATTGGGTATGGTGACCGCAATGCCGTGCGGTCAAAAGATCCAGCTAAAAATTCTTCATCTTTGGTCCAGCGAATTCGCGTTGTGAATTCGGTAGCGGTAAGATGTGAAAGCTGTATGGTATCCTGTCCTACCAGACGCTGATAGGTGGCCAAGCCCAGTGGGGTGTAATTTTTCCATTCCGCCGCTGTGTAAACGACGAGGTCTTTTTTAATGTCTTTTTCGAGGCTTAACCCTGCTTTTTGAACAAAAGTGAGTTTATCGAATGGTGCTGTGCTCAAGAAGGTCACAAATGAGGTGCCCATGGAGGCTGCTGTCGGCGATTGTCCAATTTGTTCGATGTCATAGTTGTAATAGGCATTGAGCATTCCTCTTTTCTGAGGCGTAATGTTGTAACGAACGCGCACGTTATATTTGAAGCGTTCATCTCCAAAACCATAAGCGATACGCCCGCCTAACTCTAGCCGTTTTGAAAAGTCGTTGGAGGTGCGCAGCGCGAGTGACATTCTGAATTTTTCTACTGGATTTACGCTTACCAAAGATGCGGCAGATCCTAACTCTATTTTTTGAATGGGCCAGTAGCCGGTAGTCGCAAAATAAGTGAGTTTGCGCATATTTTGATAAAAAGGTTGCGCCTCCAGTGAATCGACCATAGCCTGAATTTGTATTTCTTGGGTACTGAGTACAACGGGTCGTAATTTAGCCCAATCCTCGGCACTGAGCTGTTTTGCATCGGCGGCAACCTCAACGGCGTTTTCTGTCCGGTAATAGGCTTCTTCTTGCGGCTGGTTCACTACAAATTCACTACGACGGCTATATTTCCGACCGATGAGGCCTAGAAATTTTGATTTTTCGGTGACCTTAAACGACAAGACCATTTTTTCTTCTGTGAGCATCCAGACCTCTTTTTGGACTTGTTCAAAGCTTTGTTCAAAATAGAATTCTTGAATGTAATTGAGGTTGGCGCCCGGGGCAATATTGGCTTCAATACGTTTGACGGCATAGGTGGTGTCGTGGATCCACATATGTCCTTCAAAAACAAGGTCGCCGCTGCGTTTAGGGACAAAACGCAGTTTGTAGCACCAATCTGAACCTATAAAGGTAGAGTCATCGAGAAAAAACTGATAATAAGTGCGCGCATATGGTGCAAGTGGACTAATGAACGATTTGTTAAAAAGGTCGTAAATGTTATCGTATATATTGAGTTCCAGGTACATGTCGCCCAAAAATTGGGTCATTTGCATGTTTTCTACTCCGGTAATCTTGGTGGCTTGAACTACTTCTTTTTTAAGTTTAGGATCTTTTCGGTAATAATAATCAGATACACTTTCCGAGAGAATAACGGGTAGAAGCGAAGTGTTGTTACTGCTGTCGGTTTGCAGGTAACTTTTGACGAGGTCTAAGCGATCTACAATCGGATTATTGAGCAAGCCAGAATCCAAATTGCAGGCATCGAGCTCGATTTTATTGTAAAGGTGATACTGATAAGCACTGAGTTTCTCCTTGTTGTTGATGTCTTTGTAAGTAATGATACGCCTGTGTAATTGGGCTCCTCTGGTTTCTGTTGGGGCTTTGAGAATGATTTCGGCAACTTCTTTCTCTTGCGCAGGCATCTTTACAATGAGTTGTTGGCTCTTGTCTTTCTCTATTCTGAAGCGTTGCGTTTGATATCCTAAGAGGCGAAAAATTAGGGAATCGGTTGGGTAATAGGT
The DNA here is from genome assembly GCA_046074325.1 of Sphingomonadales bacterium. Classification (GTDB taxonomy): domain Bacteria; phylum Bacteroidota; class Bacteroidia; order Flavobacteriales_D; family Crocinitomicaceae; genus UBA952. The sequence continues at coordinate 5,067 of JBJTNX010000160.1, read as the reverse complement.
GCTGAGGTAGAAATTTCCGAGCGAGTCGGATTTGGTACTGATTTTACTGTCGAGAAATTGGATGCTTACGTAACTTAGTGGCTCTCCTTTTTTATCTGTTACAATGCCACTTACAATGGTTTGTTGTGCAATGGAAAAGCAATAGAGCAAACTGAATAGTCCGAGAACGATAAATCTCATTAATCTTGCTCTTTTGGACCTACTCTTTTTGCGACTAAAATACTGACTTCAAAGAGTAGGTAAATTGGAATAGTGACGATTACTTGCGATATAATATCAGGCGGTGTAATGACTGCTGCTAGGATAAGGATCACAACGATGGCGTGTTTTCTGTATTTCACGAGGAATGCGGGCGTGAAGAGACCTATTTTGACGAGCAGGAAGGTAACAATTGGAAACAAAAAGAACAGTCCGGTATAAAAAACAGTAGATAATATGGTGCTCATGTAAGAAGCAATGGTGATATCAGTCTTAATCTCAGGCGTGATTTGAAAAGCACCAAAAAATTGCACACTAAGCGGCGCTACTACATAATAACCAAAAAGTATCCCGAGAAAAAAGAGCAGGCTCACGTAGAATACAATTCCTTTTACCATCTTTTTTTCATTGCCTTTTAATCCGGGCTTGATAAATGCCCATAGCTGATAAAAAATGTAAGGAAATGCAAGCACAACACCACCCATGATACTCATCATGAGGGCATATGAAAATTGACCAGCAAGGGTGGTGCTTTGAAAATCGACGTTTATCTGCTCTACACAAACGCCTAGATATTGGCACATGAGTTTAAAAGTGATAAAGTCTGGATCCACCATGTTAAGAAAGATACCTTCCATGATTTCTCTTTGGTAGGTCCAGATCACAACAGCAAATATGATGACAGCTATTGCCGAACGGAGCAAGCGCCAACGAAGCTCTTCGAGGTGATCTAAAAATGACATTGGCTGGTCTTCAGACATGCTGTAAAATTAAGCAATTTATCAGAAAAGGCGTTTTAAAAGAACATCGTAAATTGTTTACGATGTTGTATGAGAACTTTGTATCATCAAAACCGATACACCATGAAAAAGCAATTTGTAATTCAACACATTTGGTTTAATAACCAAGACGCCGCGGTCACTTTAGCAGGTCTAATGAAAGAAGATGTACTTACCTATGAGTCTAAGTTGGTCATTCGAATGGCAAGGCTCAATGCCGTGATCTCAGAAATCCAGAAACAAGCTGGTATTGAGGTGAGTGAGTATATGTGCCGCTTTGAGCTCGGTTTTATAACGGAGTACGAAATTAGTTTTCCACAAGCCGTGCAGGTTGAACTCGACTTAGAGGCTATTTTAGGGCTTGACCAACAATTGGTGAAGCGAATTGTGGCTTAAGGCTGAATGAAAACGGTTTCTTCGTTGATTTTTTCCGCCTCAATTTTGATGATGCCTTGACCCGTTTTATTGCCTTTCTGTGCTTTGATATCGAGTACTGCAACACCGGCTTGACCTAATTGATATAATTCGTTGTAATTAAAAGTAGCCAATCCGTTAAGGTTGGTGTAAGCAGTATCAAAAACAGCTACCTGTTGAGGCGTACTTTGGGTATTGGTACCATACAAAACAACCATTGCGTTCGATACACTTGCATTGGTTTCGTCTTTGACGTAGATGTGCGCAACGGTATCCATCTTTTTACGACAAGCGCTCAAAGAAACAAGTGAAGTAGCAGCAACTGCAAACAAAAGTATTTTTTTCATGGTGTTTAGTTTGGTAGGTAGATAGTTTCTACGGCAGTGGTATGCACTTTGGCACGTGTATAGCCGTAGGCAGTTTTGTTGTTGTATTTGACAATAATATCGAAATACCCAGTCTTATTGCTTTCGCCAGCCAGCGAAAAATACGGATCCATGTCGAAGGTGGTGAAACCTGAAGAATTCGTGTAAGTCGTATCTACGTAGGCTAAAGTGGCTGGCTCAGATTGTTGGTCTCCGACGATAATCACTTTGGCACCGTCGATGAGTTGATTAGACGAGGAACGCACAAAAACCTTGATGATAGCAGGGTCTTTGGGTTCGCATCCGCCCAATAACAGGAGCAAAGACAGTGATAATAGGCTTGTTAAAATAGTTTTCATAGGTAAAGAATGTCTCAAATTTACATTTAAATTTTTGAATTTTAAAACTCTTTAAACTTGCGTTTATTGTATTTGGAGTAGGACTTGATTGCGTTCTTGTTCCGTAATTTCTGCAAGAGCCTCTCCAGTTAGACCAAAATAAAAGCCCTTCACCTTGATTTGCATAACGCCAATTTGACCGGGTTTGTAAAATTGGCTCAGGTCAAAATAGGCCTTGCCGCTGAGGTCCGAAATGCTGCTATCTTGCACTGCTATGGGATTGTGAGCAGTGTCTGTAGGTTCTGCTACCAACCATACCTTCACATCAGAAAGTGTGGTGCCGTTTGCATTGACGACTGTAACTTCCAATGTTGTGGGTGGTGTCTCTTTGCATGCTGCAAAAACGAGTGCCATAAAACACAACAGTAGAAAAGCAAAAGGAGCTGTACGATACAGCTTTTTTTTCTTGTACATTTGCATGAATACCAAGCTATTTTCGTTATTTAACAACATTCTAGCTAAAAAGGTTACAACCGTTCGCTTTTTAATGACCATGAACATACAAGATTTAGCAGCCGAATTAGAGCAAGTTAGCCTACAAGATGAACAAACACTTGAACAATTTCGCATCCGTTTTTTAGGATCCAAAAATGTGCTCAAGGATCTGTATGCTGCCATCAAAGACATCCCCAACGAACAGAAGCGTGCATATGGTCAGCAGGTTAATGGGCTCAAAGAGCGCGCAGAACAACTGTATTTGGAGGCCAAAACTGCTTTGAGCCAGACGCAAAAAACGGGGCATCAAGACGACTGGAGTAAACCCTCCGAGGACCCAAAGGTTGGAGCGCATCATCCATTGTCTTTGATCAGAAAGGAGATAATTGGCATCTTTAAACGAATTGGGTTCGAGGTTTCAGAAGGCCCAGAAATCGAAGACGATTGGCACAATTTCAGCGCATTAAACTTTCCGCCAGAGCATCCAGCTCGCGACATGCAAGACACCTTTTTTATCGAAAAGGGCGCCCAAGAGTTTGCGCTGCGGACTCACACCAGCAGCGTTCAAGTTCGTGTCATGGAACAACAACAACCCCCGATCAGGACCATTTCTCCCGGAAGAGTCTACCGCAACGAGGCCATCTCTGCTCGTGCGCATTGTTTTTTCCATCAGGTAGAGGGTCTATACATTGACAAAGGCGTTTCTTTTGCCGATCTCAAGCAAACCTTATTGTATTTTGCACAAGAGTTATTTGGCTCTGAAACGCAAATCCGACTGCGCCCATCTTATTTTCCATTTACGGAACCGAGCGCTGAGGTCGATATCTCCTGTACACTTTGTGCTTCTAAAGGATGTAATGTCTGTAAATATACAGGTTGGTTAGAGATCATGGGTTGTGGCATGGTAGATCCAAATGTGCTCGAAGCATGTGGCATAGATGCCAACCAATTTACGGGCTTTGCATTTGGTATGGGTTTAGAGCGTATTGCTCAGCTCAAATACCGCGTAACCGACTTGCGTCTCTATTCGGAGAACGACGTTCGTTTCTTGAAACAATTTAAAGCGGGTATGGCATGAGTTGGCAGCCTTTTGACACACCCCAGCACTGGTCAGAATTGCTAGAGGCTTCCAATGATGCGCCTCAACTCGTATTTAAGCACAGCACGCGCTGTTCGATTTCTGCTATGGTCTTGAATCGTTTTGAATCGAGTGCATTATTTCAAAAAGGGCTTTTGACTTGTTGGTTTCTAGATCTAATTGCACACCGCGACCTCTCCAACATGATAGCTACCCAGACCAACGTGCAGCACGAATCTCCACAATGTATTGTTTTACACAAAGGACAGGTCATTTATGCAGAAAGTCATGGCGCCATTGCTGCCAATACCATTCAATTAATGCTTACCAACCAATGAAAAAAATTCTTATTTGGGTGCTCGTTATTGGGTTACTTGCCGGATTTCTTGCACCGTTGATCACCTCTTCTAATTCAGATACTGAAAGCAAAGCAGCCACTTTTGGTTTTAAAGAAAATTTAGCGGTGGTGGCTGGGCAAACAGTGGCTATTCCAATTCAAATTACAGACGGCAGTACGGCTTTAACGCTTTCTATTTCTGACTCTGTTGTCCTTAAAATTGCCAACCCGAAGAAAAAAGAGGTGTTTTTACTCGACACCAAAAAAATGAAACTCGGGGCTTATTCTTTAGAATTGAAGGTCACAGATGCCCAAAAGAATCGTTTTTCAGAACAGCGCAATCTACGCATTTTGTCGGCCATCAAGCCCGAGCGCTGGGCGGTTAAGCTTGGTGCAAGCTATTCACATGACACCCAGAATTACACTCAAGGCCTCACTTTTTGGAATGGCGAACTTTTCGAATCTACAGGTGACCCTAATCAGACCGGAAGCTCCATGGTTGCCAAAATCGATATAAGAACTGGAAAACCCATTCAAAAAGGTGCGACCGTTTTTAAAAAGCAGCTTGACGCCAGTAAATTTGGTGAAGGAATGGCCATCATTAACAATGAAATCTTTCAACTCACCTGGAAAAACCAACAGTGTTTTGTTTACGACCTCAACTCTTTTGAACTAAAGAAAGAGTTTGCCTATAGCGGAGAGGGTTGGGGGCTTTGCACCGACGGCAAACAGCTCATCATGTCCGATGGCACCGAACGCATCACATTCAGAGACCCAAAGAATTTTCAAATAATTCGCACCATTGAGGTTTACACCGATCAAGGCCCATTGCCGCAACTCAATGAACTCGAATACATCGACGGCCTCATTTATGCCAATATTTACACCACCAATTTTGTAGCGGTTATCGACCCTATATTAGGTAGCGTAATCGCTTTAATCGACGCCAGCAATGTGGTCAATGCGGCAAAAGGAAACGGCGAAGTGCTCAATGGCATTGCCTATAATCCAGCTACTAGAAAGACCTACATGACGGGTAAATATTGGCCAAAATTGGTCGAGG
>JBJTNX010000159.1:0-3993 GCA_046074325.1 Sphingomonadales bacterium | reverse complement strand
CGCGTTTATCGTATACTTTCTATAACCGATACCACTATGCATTTGCAATATGGCCATCATGCCGGCGGACTCAAATGGTATCTCAAACTCAAGACTTTATAATTCAATACCATGAAAATCATGACTTTTTTATTGCTGAGTTTAACGCTACTAGCTTGTCAGCCAGATGAGCCTAAAGCACCCGGACTGCCTAGCAACCTGAACACACAACTCACCATCACAAATGGTGAAGTACATGTAATTGCTTCTGCAGATAGTGCTAATTTTTATACAGTTACCTTCTACGATAACAACGCTACCATTACGGTAGAAACACAAGACGGAGACGCTACGCATATCTACAATGCCTCAGGTACCTACAAAATCAGAACAAGAGCACACACCCTTCAAACTTCTTACATCGAAAAAGTTGAAGAAGTGCTAATTGAAATCAGTACTGGCAGCACCGGCGCACCAACTTCCGGCTACATCAGCCCTCTTACTTATCCGAACTTGAGTTTAGTTTGGCAAGATGAATTCAACGGCGCGAGTCTTTCCTCTGACTGGACCTACGACATCGGCACTGGTAGCTGGGGTTGGGGTAACAACGAGTTGCAATACTACAAACAAGATAATGCTGTTGTAGCTGATGGTATCCTTACCATAACCGCTAAAAACGAGAACTTCAACAGCTCTAATTACACCTCAAGCCGCATCAAAACACAAGGCATCAAATCGTGGAAATACGGTCGAATTGATGTTCGGGCGGCACTACCTTATGGCCAAGGTATTTGGCCGGCAATCTGGATGCTCGGAGACAACATTACCTCAGCTGGTTGGCCTGCTTGTGGAGAAATCGACATCATGGAACTTATCGGTGGCGCAGGAGCAAATGACCGCACTGTGCATGGAACCGTGCATTGGAGCAACAACGGAACTCACGCACAATACAGCGGCAGTAAAACACTTCCATCTGGGAAATTTGCGGACAATTTCCACGTATTTTCTATCACTTGGGATGCCAATTCCATTCATTGGTTACTCGACAACGTCGAGTACCATAGCATCGACACAAGCCCTGCAGACATGGCCGAATTCAGAGAAAAATTCTTCGTTATCCTAAATGTAGCAGTTGGCGGAAACTGGCCAGGATCACCAGACGCAAGCACTGTGTTTCCACAGAAAATGTATGTCGACTACGTACGCGTTTTTCAATAAAATTCGTTGCCAATCATGAAATGTCTTTCTGCCTTTGCCGTATTGCTCCTCCTTTTAGGATTTAAAAGTTCAGAAGCGCCCTATTTTACAAATCCTTCGGACCAAGACCTAGAAGCACTTATTGCTCAGATGAGTATCGAGGAAAAAGTTGGTCAAACTTGCCAGATAACGCTTGATGCCATTCACCAAACTGATCAAAAAGGTGGCGCATTGGCCCCCGCTCGCATTGATCAAGCTAAACTCAAAGAGGCGCTTGAGGTTTATCATGTTGGTTCAGTTCTCAATGTCGGATGGCATACTTTAACGAGAGAAGAATGGAAGTCAATTATGACCGATGTACATGCACCATATCTCAAGAAACAACAAAACATTCCGATACTTTATGGTATTGATGCCATTCACGGTGTGAATTATACAGTTGGCGGCACCTTATTTCCACAAGAAATCGGTCTTGCAGCCACTTGGAATCCTGAACTTGCACGACAAATGGGTGAAGTAACTGCATATGAATGCCGGGCATCGGGTATTCCATGGAATTTTTCACCAGTACTAGATCTTGGGCGCCAACCGCTTTGGTCACGCCACTTTGAAACGTTAGGTGAAGACCCTGTTTTAGGGAGCCAAATGGGGGTGGCCCTGATCGAAGGCTACCAAGGTAAAGGAGCACAAATTGATGAATTTCATGCTGCAGCTTGCTTAAAGCACTTTGTTGGCTACAGCGCAAGTTTCTCCGGCCGCGACCGCACACCCGCTTTCATTCCTGAAAAATACATGCAAGAACTCTATCTGCCTGCCTTTAAAGCGGCTGTAGAGAAAGGCGCCCTCACGCTTATGATCAATTCAGGTGTAGTGAATGGCATACCTGGCCATGCCAATTACCAACTCCTGACGCAAACGCTCAAAAAAGACTGGGGCTTCAAAGGTTTTGTTGTGTCAGACTGGGAAGACTTCATCATGCTACACACCGTTCACCGCACAGCCGCCTCGCTCTCAGAAGCGGCAATTCAAGCATTTAATGCTGGCGTAGATATGAGTATGGTGCCCTCCAATCCGCAATACAAAACCTATTGTCAAGACATGGTCAAAGCGGTCAAAGAAGGCAAAATCACCATGCAACGTCTCGACGACGCTGTGCGCCGAATTCTTTATGTCAAAAAACAACTGGGCTTATTCAAAACCCCCCTACCTAACCTCGAAAATTATCCGCTTTTTGGAAGCCAAAAATTCAAGGATATTGCTAAAAAAGCAGCTCTTGAATCCATCACCTTACTCAAAAACGAAGGAAACGTTCTTCCGCTTAACACCAAGCAACGCGTATTAGTAGCAGGTCCGGGGGCCGCAAATATCAACATGCAAAATGGCGCATGGACGCATACTTGGCAAGGAATGGACACCAGTTTCAATACAAAAGGTGTCCTCAATATTTATCAAGCGCTGAAACACCAACTTCCAAATGCTTCAATTTCTTATGCCAAAGGTGTTGATCTTTATTTAGAAAATGACTTTGAGGCTTCACGCTTTATAGACATCAACAACTATAAAAAAGCACTCAAAAAAAATGATGTAATTGTCATTTGCATTGGAGAATTGCCTTCTACCGAAAAACCAGGGGATATCCGAAGCTTGCAACTCGATGAAAAACAAAAAGAATTAGTGCGCTTGGCAAAAGCAGCTCAAAAGAAAGTTGTCTTGGTTTTACTCGAGGCCAGACCCCGCATCATCAACGATATCGAACCGCTCTGTGACGCTATTGTCCAGGCATATTTACCCGGAGATTATGGCGGTATGGCTCTGGCAGAATTGCTTTCAGGAAAGGCAGACTTTAGTGGACGGCTTCCTTACACCTATCCGCGCTACGACGGCGTTATCGAATTCTATGACCATCCAGGTAGCGTGGCACGTGCCAAATCAGGTCAATTTACAGCATACAACCCTCAGTGGGATTTTGGTTTTGGGCTGTCTTATCATATGGGCGTCATCAATGGCATGCAAATGACAGCCAAGGACGAAAATAAAGGATCATTTTCAATTGCTGTAAATGTGAGCAATCCACATGCACAAGCCATTCAAATGGTAGTGCCGGTTTACCTCAGCGACCTCTATGCGAGTACCACCCCTGAAAACAAAAGATTGGTTGACTTCAATAAAGTTACCCTTCGTCCTGGCGAAAATAAAACACTTGAATTTTCATTTGATGCCCATACTTTAAAAAGAATTAGCGCCGACGGAAAATGGCGGGCCGAAAAGGGCACTTTTGAAATCATTTGCGGAGAAAATAAAGTTGTCTTCGAACTTTTTAACGACTTATTGTTTTAACTGAAAACGAGCACTTTAGGTGCGTTATTTTTTGCTTATTGTATTTTTTACTATATTTAACCCGTTCTATCTAAATTTGAACTCTAAAACCCCTAAAAATTAAACAAATGAAAAAACTGTACTTTTTGCTTTTTGCCCCGATTCTGAGCTTCTCGGCACAGATTCAAGGCACTTGGAAATTAGCGCCACAAGCTGGTGCACTCGGCGTAGGGCCGAATCTAGGAGACATCAGTTGGTGGTCTAATGGTGTTGGTGACCTCACCACGCGTGCCTGTTTATTTGATGACTCGATTAAATTTGAATCGAACGGCGCCATGACACACTACATGGATGGGTCTACTTGGCTCGAAGGATGGCAAGGAGTTGCACCAGACCAATGTGGTGCACCAGTTGCTCCTCATGTTGGTGGTGCTGCCACTTACAATTACGATGCTGCAGCCGGTACACTTACTGTAAATGGTTTAGGTGCTCATATTGGTT
>JBJTNX010000158.1:0-12599 GCA_046074325.1 Sphingomonadales bacterium | reverse complement strand
TGGCCATGATGGCTGCAGCAGCATTCTTCTTTATGGAAATGCGCAACATGGAAGAAAAATGGAGAACCTCCATTTTAGTTTCTGGTCTCATCACCTTCATCGCCGCGGTCCATTATTATTACATGCGTGATTACTTCACAGCAACTTCTACATCACCAACGTTTTTCCGTTATGTAGACTGGATGCTTACTGTTCCACTCATGTGCGTTGAATTCTATTTAATTACCAAAAAAGCGGGTGCAAAAACGAGCCTATTATGGAAACTCATCTTTGCTTCTGTAGTGATGCTTGTCACTGGTTACTTTGGTGAGGCCGTAGACCGCAACAACAGCGTAATGTGGGGTGTTCTTTCAGGCGCAGCTTATTTCTACATTGCTTATCTTGTATGGATGGGCGAAGTTGCTCAGCTTGCTGAATCAGCAGGTCCTGCAGTGGCTAAAGCAACGCGTATCCTAGCTTGGTTCGTTCTTGTAGGTTGGGCTATTTACCCACTTGGTTATATCATTGGAACACCAGGCGGTTTGTTTGGTGCGTTCGGTAGCGCAGATCCAAACCCTTGGATGGATGTAGTTTACAACATCGGTGATGCCGTGAATAAAATTGGTTTTGGTTTGGTCATCTACGCGTTGGCTAAATCTGACTCAAAGGCATAAAGGATTAGCAACTCTATGCAAACTAGAAGGGAGGCAAAAGCCTCCCTTTTTTTTTAAAATCATTTGAATGCGCTTTTAAAAGACTTTAGGAAAGGCTTTGGGGTCGAATTCGTGCATCATGTCGAGTACTTTTTCGATGATGTCGTCGAGGCTTGGTTTGCTGAAGTAGTCACCGTCCGAACCATATGCCGGACGATGGTCTTTTGCCGCCATGGTTTGAGGAGCGAGGTCAAGATATTGGTAGCCATTTTGCTTGACAAGGATTTGGTCAAGCATAAAGGCACTTGCACCACTGCTAACGTCTTCGTCTACGATGAGAAGCGCATTGGTCTTGGCCAAGGATTTTGAAATCAAATGCGAGGTGTCAAAAGGCAATAGCGTTTGGGCATCTATGAGTTCAACTGCAATGTCCATTTGGGCAAGTTGTTGAACCGCTTGTTCACAAATATTAAAGGTAGCACCATAGGATACCAAAGTAAGGTCGGTTCCTTCTTTGACAATTTCGGGTATGCCCAGTGGTTCGGTAAATTCTCCGAAATTCCGCGGCATACGTTCCTTACTGCGGTAGCCGTTTAGTGGTTCAATGACGAGTGCTGGCTCGTCGGCTTGTAATAAGGTATTGTAAAATGCTGCTGCTTTGGTCATGTTGCGCGGCACACAAACATGCACGCCTCTCAATGCATTGATGATCATGCCCATTGGTGAGCCGCTGTGCCATATACCCTCTAAACGATGTCCTCTTGTGGAAACAATTAAAGGGGCTTTTTGCCCACCTTTTGTTCTGTATTGAACCGTAGCGAGGTCATCTGACATGATTTGAATACCATATAACAAGTAGTCGAGGTATTGAATTTCGGCGATGGGGCGCAACCCGCGCATGGCCATTCCAATTCCTTGTCCGATGATGGTGCATTCGCGTATCCCGGTATCTGAAACCCGCAAGTTGCCAAATTGCTCTTGCAATCCTTCTAAACTTTGGTTGACGCCACCAATTTTTCCGGCGTCCTCTCCAAAGACAAGAACTTCTGGGCGTGTTTCCAATATTTTACGGTAGTTTTCGCGCAAAATGATGCGGCCATCTTCCATTTGATTGTCGTCACTGTATTGAACAGGTACCTTGGAAATATGTGCAATTTGTTCTGCTGAATTCGAATATAAATAAGAGCTATAGCGGTCCTGAGCCTTGTTTTTTATTTGTTGCACCCAATTCACCAAAGCAGCGCGTTGTGCCGATTGGTCGTGAAGGCCAGCGCGCAAAATACTGCGCGCAGCACTCATGAGGTCTCGACGGATGCTGTCTTTTTCTTTGGTAAGTTGTTGGTGAGCCGCTTGCGTTAAGTTGTGTAGTGGGTGCTGGGCATCAAAACTTGCTAAGATGTCCAGCAATGCGGACTTATCTTGTTGAATGTCTTGGGTAAAAGCCTGCCAAGCTTGGTTTTTGGCATTTTTAACACGTTCTTTGGCTTCAGCTGCAATGGCATTGAGTTGCTCTTCGGTAGCAAGCACAAGTCCTTTTTGTCCAAAAGACAATATCCATTCTTTGAATTTAGCGATGCAATCGAATTCGCTCTCCCATTGCAGACGCTCCTCTGATTTGTAGCGCTCATGTGAGCCAGAGGTGGAGTGCCCTTGCGGCTGGTTGACTTCTTTAACGTGCACGAGTACCGGAACGTGTTCTTTTCTTGCGATTTGAACCGCTTTCTCGTAGGTTTCACATAAATGGGCGTAGTCCCATCCTTTGGTCACTAAAATTTCAAATCCTTTTTGTTCGGCGTTGCGTTGAAAACCAGCAAGTGCATCTGAAATACTGCCTTTTGTGGTCTGGAGCTCTCGTGGAACAGAAATTCCGTAGCCGTCGTCCCAGACAGACATCACGAGTGGTACTTGAAGTACGCCTGCAGCGTTCATGGTTTCCCAGAAAGGACCTTCGGAGGTAGAAGCGTCACCGATGGTGCCGAATGCGACTTCGTTACCGCCAGCACTAAATTTTTTGAATGTTTCGAGGTCTTTGAGGGTAGGGTGCTCGCGGTAAATTTTGGAGGCTTGTGCCAAGCCAAGTAAACGCGGCATTTGCCCGCCCGTAGGTGAGATATCAGAAGAACTGTTTTTTTGGGCCATGAGGTTTTTCCATTGGCCGTTTTGGTCTAGGTTACGGGTGGCGTAGTGGCCTCCCATTTGTCTGCCGGCAGATTGTGGTTCTACGATTTCGTCGGTATGTGCGTATAGCCCTGCAAAGTACTGTTCCAAAGTAAGTGCAGAGATGGCCATCATGAGGGTTTGATCGCGGTAGTATCCCGAGCGAAAGTCTCCGTTTTGGAATTGTTTGGCTAAGGCTATTTGCGCGAGTTCTTTTCCGTCGCCAAAAATTCCAAATTTAGCTTTACCAGTTAGCACTTCTTTGCGACCCAACAAGGAGGCCTCCCTGGATTCACAGGCTAGCCGAAAATCTTGAAGTACTTGTTGTTGGAACGTGCTGAAATCGAGTTGTTCAGCGGTAGCGTTGGATTTTTCTTTGGCCATTTTAAGTTGATTGCTTACAAATATAAGCAAATTGGGCCTGATTTTTGTGTCAAAATGTGCAATTTTGCCTTGTATGACAACACCACAACTCGAATTATGTGCAGCATCAATTGAAGCTGTAGAACTTGCTAAAAAACATGGTTTTGAGCGCATAGAATTGTGTCAAAACTTAGAGCAGGGTGGGCTTACGCCTTCTGCGGGTTTGATACATTTGGCCTTAAACCTGGGCGTGGAAACCCATGTGCTGATCCGTCCGAGGGCAGGAGGTTTCCATTATGATTCTTCTGAACTTCAATTAATTGAAAAAGACATTGACTTTTGTGCGCAACTGGGTGTGAAAGGTGTGGTGGTCGGTTTACTCAAAGAGAATTTTGATATTGACAAGGTTTTGCTCCAACAGTTAATGCAACGCGCGCCTCAACTGGATTGGACATTTCATCGCGCATTTGATGAAAGCATAGATTGGAAGCGGTCTCTCGATGTATTAATAGAACTCGGTTTCAAGCGTGTGCTCACTTCCGGATTTGCCTCAAATGTTGAAATAGGTCTACCCGTACTCGCACAAATGTGTGCCCATGCAAAAGGCCGCATCGAATTGATGGCCGGTGGTGGGGTAAATGCAGGGAATGTAGCTAAGTTGGCACAAATAGAGGGCTTGTCGGCCATTCACTTTTCTGCAACGCAAAAAGAACTACTCGACGAAGATTCTGCATTTTCTGAAACCATCTTAAAGATCTCAGAAACGCGCCTACAGCGTATCTTAGCGGCGCTCTAAGGTTGCTCCGATTAATTTTTGTAACTTTGTACACGCAGAAGGTAAAAAATGTTGTTTGCCTTTTTTGTGTCATCTGATTAAATGTTATTTTCCGAATTACCCCTGGAGCAAAAGCTCCTTCAAGCCATCGCTGAAAAAGGCTATACAAATGCAACCCCCATCCAAGAGAAAGCCATTCCGCCTATTTTAGCTCAAAAAGACCTCATTGGTCTTGCGCAAACAGGAACTGGAAAAACAGCGGCCTTTGCTATTCCAATCCTTCAACTTTTAAATGATAAAAAACCGTTGGATGGCACAATTCAAGCCCTTATTGTGACCCCAACTCGAGAGTTAGCGATTCAAATTGCCGAAAATTTCAAAGCTTACGGTAAGCATCTTGGCATGCGTTCATTGGTTATTTTTGGCGGTGTCAAAGCGCATGCGCAAATTCAAACTTTAAAGCAAAAACCGGCTATCTTAATAGCGACTCCAGGTCGTTTACTCGATTTGCAGCAGCAAGGATATGTCAATTTAAAACAGCTATCCATTTTTGTGTTAGATGAGGCAGATCGCATGCTCGATATGGGTTTTATCCATGATGTCAAGCGTATCGTTAAGCTTTTACCCAAACAACGCCAAACGCTTTTGTTTTCGGCAACAATGCCCAATGAGGTCAAAAGTCTGGCTCAAAGCTTATTGATTCAGCCAGAAGAAGTGACGGTTACACCCGTTTCATCGACGGCCGAACGCATAGATCAATGCATGATTCACGTTGCTGATCGCAAGCATAAGGAAGCGTGTTTGGTCGAGTTATTGCAAAAAGACAAGGCAGAAAGTATTTTGGTTTTTTCAAGAACCAAACACGGCGCTGATAAACTAGTGCGTATGCTCGGCAAAAATAAACTCCAAGCTATGGCTATTCATGGCAATAAATCACAAAACGCCCGCCAAATGGCCCTTAGTCATTTCAAAGAAGGCAAAATTAGGATTTTAGTGGCAACGGATATTGCTGCCCGCGGCATCGATATTTCTGGGCTTGACCTCGTTGTGAATACCGATGTACCTACAGTTGCGGAAACTTATGTGCATCGTATTGGCCGCACGGGTAGAGCCGGAAGAGAGGGGCGTTCAGTCATTTTTTGTGAGCCTGAAGATCACAAATACTTCAAGGCTATTGAAAAATTAATCGCAAAAAAAATACGGGTCGAATAACCCGTATTTTTTTTTGATATGATCAACGTTTAATAACGTTTGTTGCTTGCTATGCTTACTTAAATTGCAGCAATTTTGTCTGACATGTATTCACCTGCTTTGAGTTTGCCAACAATTTTGGAGAAACAATCAATGGTGTATTTCACGTCGTCTAGTGTGTGAGCAGCTGTTGGAATGAGGCGTAAGATAATCATGCCTTTAGGTACAACTGGGTAAACGACCATTGAACAGAATACATTGTAGTTTTCACGCAGGTCAAAAATAAGATTTGTTGCCTCAGGAATCGATCCACTGAGGTACACTGGTGTTACACAACTGTTTGTTGGTCCGATTTCAAAACCAGCTTCTTTGAGGCCATTTTGAAGCGCATTGGTGTTCTCCCAGAGTTTGTCTTTGAGTTCAGGATGCTTTCTCATGAGCTCGAGGCGTTTGAGCAAGCCAAGAACGAGGGCTGCAGGCATTGCTTTGGCAAAAATCTGAGAGCGCATGTTGTAACGGAGGTACTCGACAACTTGTTCGTCTGAAGAAATAAAGCCACCAATGAGCGCAAAGGATTTCGCAAAAGTTCCAAAGTAGATATCGATACCGTCTTGGCAACCTTGTTCTTCGCCAGTACCGGCACCAGTTGCACCAAGTACACCAATACCATGCGCATCATCTACAAATAAACGGAAGTTGTATTTTTCTTTGAGCGCGACAATTTCTTTGAGTTTACCTTGGTCTCCACGCATACCAAATACACCCTCTGTAATGACAAGGATAGCTCCACCAGTTTCGGCAGCTAGTTTAGTGGCGCGTTGAAGTTGTTTTTCGCAATCTTCGACATCGTTGTGTTTGAATACAAAACGCTTACCCATGTGTAGGCGCACACCGTCGAGAATACAGGCATGAGATTCAGCATCGTAAACAATGACATCATGGCGATCCACGAGGCAGTCGATGGCCGAAACAACAGCTTGGTAGCCGAAGTTCGCTAAAATGGTATCTTCTTTACCAACAAAAGCCGAAAGTTCGTTTTCGAGTTGTTCGTGGTAGTTGGAGTTACCAGACATCATGCGTGCACCCATTGGCGAACCAAAGCCGTAAATTGCAGCTGCGTCGGCATCTGCTTTACGAACCTCTGGGTGGTTAGCAAGGCCTAAATAATTGTTGAGGGACCAGTTGAGTTTTTCAGAGCCTCTGAAATTCATGTGGGGGCCAATTTCACCTTCTAGTTTTGGGAAGGTAAAGTACCCATGAGATTCTTTGGCATGCATACCGAGAGGACCGCGGTTTGCTTTAATTTTTTCGAAGATATCTGATGACATGCTGCTATTTTTCTGCAAAGTTAAGCGAATATAAATTCTAAATGCTTGAAAACACGCTTAATTATCAACAAGCTTTTCACGAAGATACTGTGCGGTGTAATTGTCTTGCAGTTCAATGAAATCTTTGGGATGCCCGCTAAAAAGGAGGTAACCGCCATTTTCTCCGCCAGAAGGACCTAGGTCAATGAGGTGGTCGGCGCATTTGAGTACTTCCATATTGTGTTCAATAACAACCAAGGAATGTCCTTTGTCGAGGAGTGCGTTAAATGCGATTAACAACTTTTCTATATCGTAGAAATGTAGGCCGGTAGTGGGTTCATCAAAAATAAATAAGGTAGGTGTTTCTTGGTTGCCTTTACTTAAAAAAGAGGCCAACTTAATGCGTTGGGCTTCTCCACCTGACATCGTACTCGACGATTGTCCAACGGTTAGGTAACCAAGCCCAACATCGACTAAGGGTTGTATTTTTTCGGCTACGCGCTGCGCGAGTTTGTCTGGGTCGGCAGCAAAGAATTCAAGCGCCTCTTGTAAAGTGAGTTCTAAAATAGCTGAGATGGAAAGGCCTCGGTAAAGAATTTCTAAGGTTTCAGCTTTGTAGCGCTTGGCCTGGCAGTGCTTGCAAGGCAATTGGACATCGGCCATGAATTGCATAGAAACGCTAATTGTGCCTTCGCCTTCACAAACTTCGCAGCGACCGCCAGCTACATTGAAAGAGAAAAAGCCTGGTTTGTAACCCCGGAGTTTCGCAAGTGGCTGTCGAGCAAATAATTCACGTACATCATCAAAAGCTTTTACGTAAGTAATTGGGTTGCTTCTCGAAGATTTGCCAATGGGGTTCTGATCGATGAATTCGACGTGTCCAATTTTTTTCACATCTCCGCTCAGGCCATTGCATTTACCAATAAGCTCTGAGCTCAGTCCGAGCTCTTTTCGAACCAACGGGTAAAACAGTCTTTTGATGAGTGTCGATTTTCCAGAGCCAGACACACCGCTTACGCAAACAAGTTGACCCAAGGGAATTTGAACGTCTAGATTTTTGAGATTGTTTTGGCGCGCATTGTGAATCGTGAGTTGACCTATTGCTTGCCTTGTGCGCGTCGGAACTGCAATCTTTTTACGTCCTGTAAGGTACTCAGCCGTAAGGGATTTGCTCGATTGTAAAGCAGCAAAATTACCGTGGAATACCAATTGACCTCCTTGGCTGCCGGCAAGCGGACCAATATCTAAAATTTCATCGGCGGCTTGCATGATTTCTTCTTCGTGTTCAACAACAATGACGGTGTTGCCTTGGTTTCTCAGGGCCGTGAGCACTTCTATGAGCTTTTTGGTGTCTCTTGGATGCAAACCTATTGAAGGTTCGTCTAGAATATATAAAGAGCCAACAAGGCTGGAGCCGATAGAAGTGGCCAATTGAATCCGCTGCGCTTCTCCACCCGATAGTGTATTTGAGTTTCGATTCAATGTAAGGTAGCCCAAGCCTACCATTTGTAAGTACGATAACCTACTTTTTATTTCCGGTAAAATATGTTTGCAAATACCTTGTTGGTAAGGTGTGAGTTGGAGTTGATCAAAATAACCCAAGGCGTCATCTATACTCATGAGCACGACATCTTGTATGCTTTTGCCTGCTATACGTACATATGATGCGTCTTTGCGCAATCGGGTGCCTTGGCAATCAGTACAGATGGTTTTGCCTCTGTAGCGCGATAGCAGGACGCGGTATTGTATTTTATAAGTCTGACTTTCAATGTGTCTGAAGAATTCATTTAAACCGGTGAAATAGTTATTGCCAGTCCAAAGCAGCTCGAATTGTGTTGGGCTTAGATCCTGTATAGGTCTGTGTATCGGAAAGTCGAATTGGTTTGCTTGAAATAAAAGTTGTTGTAAATATTCCTGCATATTTTCGCCTTTCCATGGAGCAATAGCGCCGTCGTAAACGCTTTTGCTGCGATCGGGGAATACAAGCTCTTCATCGATGCCGAGTGTGAGGCCGTAGCCTTCGCAGGTTTTACAAGCGCCAAACGGGTTGTTAAATGCAAATAAATGCGGTTGAGGTTCTTCAAACTTCAGGCCATCTGCTTCAAAGCGCGAATTGAAATGCTTCCAATTTTGTTGGGTGGGGTTGTAGAGACTGCAAATACCATTGCCTTCTCTAAATGCCAATTCAATACTTTCGCTTAGGCGTCCGGTTTGGGTGTTGTCACGCGCTTCATTTTTGAGGCGGTCTACGACAATCCAAATCGCATTTGGTGCTTTTTCTAAAGGTAGGATATCGTTAATTAAATGAAAAGAATCGTTATAAAATATTCTTATAAATCCTTCTTTATTAAATGATTGAAGCTTTTTATTTAAAGTTTCTATTGAGTTTGATTCAATCTGAAATAGAACCGCAAAGGGTTCGTTTTGCCAGTGTGCATCCAAGAAGTTCAGCACATCTAATGTTTGGTCCTTTCGCACCAATTCACCAGAGATGGGTGAAAAGGTTTGTCCGATTCTGGCAAAAAGTAATTTGAGGTAGTCGTAGATTTCGGTGCTCGTGCCAATGGTCGATCTTGGGTTGGCGGAGCTTACTTTTTGCTGTATGGCTATGGCCGGTGACAATCCTTTGATGTCGTCAATAGCAGGCTTATCTAAGCGTCCTAAGAATTGTCGGGCATAAGACGACATGCTTTCAATGAAACGCCGCTGTCCTTCGGCAAAGATGGTGTCAAAGGCAAGGCTCGATTTGCCAGAGCCCGAAACACCGGTAATCACAGTGAGTTTGCCGTGTGGAATGCGAACGTCTATGCCTTTTAGGTTGTGTTCGCGGGCGCCTTTGACTGTGATAAATTTTTCCATATGCAAAAGTAAAATTTCTTTACTTTTAGTGCTTTAAAATTCAGCGAATGTCTAAAAACACCTTGTTTCGGAAAAAATCGATTGCATCCATTTTGGCCCAAGTTCAAACCAACGAAGCCGAGATGGGCACTGCAACGCTAAATAAGCATCTAAAAGTCAGGGATTTAATAGCATTTGGTATTGCTGCAATCATTGGTGCTGGTATTTTTTCGACCATTGGTCAGGCTTCAGCACAAGGCGGGCCGGCCGTTATCTTTTTGTTTCTGTTTACAGCACTGGCTAGTGGTTTTGCCGCTTTTGCTTATGCAGAGTTTGCTTCCATGGTTCCGGTAGCAGGATCGGCCTATACTTATTCGTACGTGGCTTTCGGAGAACTCATTGCTTGGATTATCGGCTGGGCGCTGATTATGGAATACGCTATCGGTAATATTACTGTTGCAATATCTTGGAGTGATTATTTAACTGATATGCTTGAACAAATTCATATTCAAGCACTTGGTATTAATGGAATCCATTTACCGGCCTGGATGCAGATGGATTATTTAACCGCCTCTAATGGCTTTGAAGAGGCCAGCTCTTTTCTTAAAAATGGCGGTATTTTAAATGAATTAGAACCCACATTAGTTCAGGCGCGCGCCGCTTGGCTTTCTGCTCCAAAAATTGGCGGTTTGCATTTGGTTTTAGATATTCCAGCGCTTTTCATTATTGTACTGATCACCTGGTTGGTTTACAGAGGTATTAAGGAAAGCCGCAACGCATCCAATGCAATGGTGATTATCAAGTTAGCTGTCATCTTATTGGTCATTGCTGTGGGTGTTTTTTATATTGACATGAATAATTGGTCACCATTTGCACCCAATGGGGTAAGTGGTGTGCTCAAAGGTGTTTCGGCCGTTTTCTTTGCCTATATTGGTTTTGACGCTATCTCGACTACCGCCGAAGAGTGCGAAAATCCACAAAGAGATCTTCCGCGTGGCATGATGTGGGCGATCATCATTTGTACGGTGTTGTACATTTTAATTGCTTTGATCCTGACCGGAATTGTACCATATGATCAGCTAGCAGTCGGTGAGCCTTTATCTTTTGTTTTTAAACAGATCAATATGCCGCAAATGACTTTCATTATTTCGGTATCAGCAGTGGTGGCAATGGCCTCCGTTTTACTGGTTTTTCAAATGGGGCAACCACGAATCTGGCTTAGCATGAGCCGAGACGGTTTATTGCCAAAGCGCTTTTCAAAAATTCATCCAAAGTACAAAACGCCTTCGTTTGCAACAATAGTCGTTGGTTTTGTCGTCGCCGTTCCGGCGTTGTTTATGAACCTGACAATGGTAACCGATTTGTGTTCTATCGGTACCTTATTTGCCTTTGTTTTGGTGTGTGGTGGTGTCTTGGTGCTTCAAAATAAGCCCGATGTACAGCGTGGTTCATTTCGAACGCCCTACGTGAATGCAGGTTATGTGTTGCCATTTTTGTTTGTCGGGGCACTCATCTATTTCTACGTCAACAATGCGCTATTTAGTTATTTTAACTTCAAAAGCGGCGCTGATTTTGGTCAAAAAGTACCTTCGCTTATTTTCTGGGCTTTTACAGTGTTCTTAACGGTTGTCAGTATCCCGAAAAAACTTTCTTTGATCCCGTCTTTAGGGCTTTTAAGTTGCCTTTACATGATGAGCGAAATTCCGCTGCAAAATTGGATCTATTTTGGGATTTGGCTATTAATAGGGCTTTTGATCTACTTTACCTACAGTAGAAAACACTCCAAACTAAATGCAGCCCAAAGCTAGAAACCAAAGCGCTGCTCGATACCGAGTATAAATGAATGGATGATTTTGATATGAATCTCTTGGGCGCGGTCCGCGTAAGCACTGTGCGGCGCCCTGATTTCTAAATCTGCTAAATCGGCTAGCTGCCCGCCATCTTTGCCGGTTAAAACAATTGTTTTGATGCCTTTGGCTTTTGCTGCATGGACTGCATTGATGACATTTTTAGAAGAGCCAGATGTAGAGATTCCCAGTAGAATATCTCCTGCTTGCCCTAATCCTTCAACGTAACGCGAAAACACGAAATCGTAACCGTAGTCGTTCGCTACACAAGAAAGATGCGAGGGGTCAGCAATAGAAAGTGCGGCAAGCGCCGGGCGGTTGTTGCGGTAACGACCCGATAATTCTTCAGCAAAATGCATGGCGTCGCACATTGACCCGCCATTGCCACAACTCATGATTTTATTTCCACGGGCCAGCGCTTCGTACATCAGGGCAACACCCATTTCAATTTTTTCCATGTTCTCAGTGGTACTGAAGGCTTCTAGTACAGCTTGTGCTTCTTGAAATTCGGCGAGTATATTGCGGACGGTCATGCGATATTTTTTATCAAAAGTAAGAAAACGCACCCACGCGCCCAACGAATCTTTTATCTTTGAGTAATGAATTACACCTCTTATTTTCAAAATAAAGTCATCTGGATCACAGGAGCTTCTTCTGGTATTGGCGAAGAACTTGCCATACAATTGGCAAGAGCAGGTGCCAAACTCATCTTGTCTGCACGAAATGAAGAGAAACTCCACGACCTTCAGCAAAAAATTGAGAATCATAACCAGCATAGTGTTGTGCCGCTTGATTTAGCAAATCTTTCCAATTTAACTGAACTTACTTCAGAAATCTTGGAAATTTATGGGCGCATTGATATCCTCATTAATAATGGTGGTGTGTCGCAACGCGCAAGTGCCAATGATACCACCATGGAAGTGAATCGTCAACTCATGGAAGTTAACTTTTTTGGAAATATTGCAATGGCAAAAGCAGTATTGCCTATTTTCAGGGCGCAGGGAGCGGGTCAGTTTTTAGTAGTGAGCAGTATTGCCGGAAAATTCGGATTTCATTTGCGCTCTATTTACAGTGCTTCCAAAGCTGCTTTGGTCGGCTATTACGAAAGCCTTGCCATGGAAGAGGCCGCCAATGGTATTTGCGTGACCATTGCCTTTCCTGGAAAAATCAATACACCGATATCCCAAAGCGCCTTGACAGCCCACGGCACTGCCCACGGCCAAATGGACCGCAATCAATCATCCGGGATGCCCGTTTCAGAATGTGTGACCCAAATGCTGCGTGCCTTGGAGAAAAAGAAAATGGAGGTGCTCATTGGTAGAAAAGAATTACTTGCTGTTTACCTCAAGCGCTTTTTGCCCAAATTATTCTGGCGTATTATTCCCAAACAAAGCGCAACTTAAAATCTTTGAACAAAAAAAAGGGCCGCCTCAGTGAGACGGCCCTTTTTTATTTCAGGAGAACCTGAATTAGTTTACGCTTTTAGAAA